>CAIVJW010000245.1 GCA_903906315.1 uncultured delta proteobacterium
CGGCGGCGGCGCGACGGGCGCCCGGGGCGTCATCGCGGGCGCCCGCGGCGCGCGCGGAGGTTCGTGGTTGCCGCCCCCCATGCCCGCAGACTACCACCGCGCCGGAGCGACGCGCGCGCGCGGGTCGCCGACGATCGACGCCCGCCCCGCGCGGTCAGTGCGCGCCGACCGGGACCTCGACCACGCCGCCGGGCGTCGGCAGCTCGAAGTCGACCACCGCCTCCCAGGCCACCTTGTTCATCGCCGCGTCCTCCTTCGACGCGTAAACGGGCACGTTGACGCGGTACTTCGCCGCCGGGGCAGACTGCGGCGTCTTGCAGTCGCAGCCGTCGACGGTCTTGCCGTACGTCAAGGTCACTCCCCCCCAACCCGTCTCTATCTCCTGCCCCGGATCGACGGCGACGCCGTCATCCATGCACGCGCCGCAATCCATGCACCCGGGGCCGGACTGGCTGCAATCGACCATGCAGTCCCCGTGGATGGGCAGCGGAGCTCCCCAGCCGTCCGCGCAGGCATAGACGTCGAGCTTCAGGTGGCATTCCTGACGGACGAACGCGGGCGCGCCGCCGTGGTTCGTCACCCGGAACGTCACGGCGTAGGGCCCCGGGTCGGCCGTCGCGACCGCGCACTCGGCGGGCACCGTCGAGGTCGACGTGGTGGTGGTCGTGGTCGTGGTGGTCGGGTTCGTCACCGTGGTGGTCGACCCGCCCCCCGCGCCCTGCCCGCCCTGGCCTCCGGTGGTGGCGGGCCGGTCGACGAGGACGTTGGCGTTGCAGGCGGCAAGGGCGGAGAAGGCGGCGACGACGACGACGGAAGTGATTCGGAGCATGGGGACCTCTCGGGGCCGATTAGCGAGCTCGAGGCCGCACACGAACGCGCGGATTCGCGCCATGTTCGCAGGTCGACGCGCGCGGCGCGAGCGCGCAGCCAGGCCCAGGCGGGTCGGCGCGCCGCGGTGGGGCCCTACCCTCGCCGCGAGCGCGAGCCCCTGGCCTTGCCGGCCGGATGGCGCCGGGACTTCCTGGCCGCCCAGCAGGCGGGCGGCCGGGGCGACCTCGTGACCGAGGCGCCGCGCGAGGGGTAAGTAGCTGCAAAGATTGCGTGGATGGCCTCGGACCCGGGAGGTGGACGCTGCGGCCCCGAGGGCCTTGCGATTCCCGCATCGCCGCCTTGACCGTGAGGTTGGAGCGGCGTATCCCGCGAGCCGCACGTCGTGTCGACGCAGGCTGGAGCACCCTGATGCGCAAGAGCGGATGGCTGATCGGAGTCCTGGTGCTGCCCGTCGCGGCATGCAGCAACAGCAGCAACGGCGGCACGGAGGGTCAAGCGGGCAAGTCGGGGCTCTCCTCGACCCTCGTCCTGAGCGCGGCCACCGACGCCCAGAAGCTTCAGTTCTGCAACTGGCTCGCGTCCGTCGCGCCGACCAACGCGTGCGGCGCGCCCTCCGCCTCGTCGGCGGACGGCGGGGCGCCGGCGGCGACCGACGGCGGGGCAAGCACGGCGACCGCCCAGTGCCTGGCTACCTTCACGAAGGTCACTGGGGACTGCACGGTGGAGGTGACCGAGCAGTGCTTCTCGAGCTGGGAGGCGTCGGGCTCCTGCCAAGCGCCCGCCACAGCGAGCTGCGTCGCCTACACCGCTTGCGTGCAGGCGACGCCTCCCACGAACGGCCCCGACACGCCAACGTCCTACAACTGCTATCCCGCCGGGTCGCTGACCAGCGCCGGGACCATCGATGTCGAGCTGTGCAACGTTTCGGCGTTCGGGTGGTTGCCTGCCACGTACGACTTCTGCGGTGGGGGGAGCTATCCCGTGGGTCTGCCGGCTGTCGCCGTGCGGTGCAACAGCACCTACCCGAAGTGCAATGATTCGTGCTCGGCCTGCATCCTCGACGCTACCACCATCAAGCCATCCGACCGATGCTTTGACAAGACCGGCAAACAGACCGTGAGCCCGTGCCTGCCTACCGGGCAGTGTCCATACCCCAACCCTTGAACGGCAGTAGGAAGCTGACCTCCCGCCTCGGCCAGGACGGCGACCCCGTCAGCGTCGATTCGGATGGCTTCCGCGAAGGGACGACGAACCTTGGGCGGAATGCAAGCGGGTGCAGCGCCGTGCAGGGGTCGCCATTTCGCTGGGGTCTGGAGCGCCCGCCGCTCTGCAACCTGACGGACCCCCGTCGGCCACGATGAGGCCCTCGCGCGCGGCCTCCGTGATGGCGTGCTTGGGCCTCCTCCCGGCCGCGTGACGTCCACATGCACCGACCGCGGTCGAGGTTTCTCCAAAGCAGCTTCTCGGCGCGGCCCTCGTGCGCGGCGGGGCTTTGTGGGGTCGACCTGCGTGGACGGTAGGCGTCGAGGAAGGATGCGGGACCATTGCGAGGTGACCGCCCGTCGACAAGAACACGCTTGTCAAGCGTGCAGCGCTTCCGTACAAACAGGGGCCCAGGGAGGTTCCCCGTCATGTCGAATACGCCGACCCGCCGCTCACTCATCGACCCCGCCACCGCCGCGCTGATCCTTGCGCCCTTCGCCCTCGGCGCCATCGCGGTCGAGGGGGGCTGCTCCTCCGACGAGACGGTCATCACCGCGACGGGCAGCGGCGGCGCCGGCGGCGGCGTCATGGCGATCATGGCCCAAGGCGGCGCGGGCGGCGGCGTCATGGCGATCATGGCCCAAGGCGGCGCCGGCGGCGCGGGCGGCGGCGTCTGGGCGATCGTGGCCCAGGGCGGCGCCGGCGGCGCGGGCGGCGGCGTCATGGCGATCATGGCCCAGGGCGGCGCCGGCGGCGCAGGCGGCAAGGGCGCGTAGGCCAGATGTCCCTCGGCGTCGGCATCGAGGTCACCCGGCGCTGCAACTTCACCTGTCCGCATTGCTTCGTCGACGCGCGCTCGGCCAAGGGCAAGCCGCTCGGCGAGGCCGGCGGCGCGCCCGCGCCCGAATGGACGACGGCGGAGCTCGCGGCGCTCGTCCGTGATCTGGCCGCGTGCGGGACGACCGACCTCTGCTGGTCGGGCGGAGAGCCGCTGCTGCGCGACGACCTCGAAGAGCTCACGCGTGAGGCTACGTCCAGGGGAATCTGCGTCTCGCTCGTGACGAATGGCTCGCTCGCGACGCGCGATCGCCTCGCGCGCCTGCGGGCGAGCGGCCTCGCGACGGTGCAGATCAGCCTCGACGGCGCGACCCCCGAAGCCGCTGCGCGCATCCGGCGCGGGCCGAAGGCGGCCTTTCGTCGTGCGACCGAGGCGGCGCGCGCCGGCCTCGAGGCCGGCCTCGTGACACACCTCTGCTGCCTGTTGACCCCGGAGACGGCCGCCGAGGTCGAGGACATGATCGCCCTCACGCGCGAGCTCGGCGTCCCCGTGCTCCGCTACGCCTCGTGGACGCCCGTCGGCCGCGCCGCGGGCGAGCGTTACGACGAGGACGCCTGGGCCTCGCCCTCCATTCGCCGGTTTCTCGAGGTCGCGCTCGGCGACCACGCCCCCGGCGTGCGCGTGCTCCTCGACTGCCCGCTCGGGCCGCACGCGGGCGCGCCGCGCTTTCGCTGCCGCGTCGGGCGTCACTCCATCTACGTCACGGCCGCCGGCGACGTCTTCCCGTGCACCGCGCTCATGTTCGACGCCTACCGCGCCGGAAACGTGCGAGAGCGGCCTCTCGCGGACATCGTCTTCGGCGCCGACATGTTCAAGGTGGAGCGCGAGATCGCCGGGTCACTCCCCGGTGGGCGCTGCGGCACCTGCGGCCTCGTCGAGCACTGCCGCGGAGGCTGCCCCGGCAAGACGTACGCCGTCCACGGCGCCATTCGCGGCGGCGAGGCCGACGGCGAGCAACCCGCCTGCTTGCTCGGCGTGCACGGCCTCGTGCGCGGGCCGCGCGGGGCACCCGGGCGTAGCGACTAGGAGCGCCAAACGCCATCCGGCCAACTGGCTGGCTCGCAAAGCCGTGGAGCGGATGGCGAGGGAGCGAGAGGGGCGCCAAGAGCACCAAGATCGCCAAGATCGCCAAGGGAAGATTGGGGGGGTGCCGCGAGCCTGCGCGTCCACGCAGGGCGCATCCGACGGCCGGCCTCCGGCCCCGAAGGGCCCAGCTCCTCCGTCTCGCTTGGCGTCCTTGGCGTCCTTGGCGCCCTGCTCGGTCGATCCAGCCAGGGCGACGCCGCCCGCCGTACAGCAGCTATTCCAAGCTCCCAGCCACGTCCCGCAGAATGCGGACCCGATCCTCGCCTGATCCGCGAGGCGCGCTTCGGCCGCCCGTCCGCTTCGTCGTCCCCCGGCTCGTGGACGCAGATCACGACGCACTCAGCGCGAAGGATGACCTTCGCCGATCGAGGTCGTGCTGGTCGTTCCGTTCGCCTTGGACCGTCGAGGACGGCGGCTAGCCGCGCATCGCCGCGATCGCGAGCCCGAGGAGCTTTCCCCACGAGGGCGCGGCCTCGAAGCGCGTGATCCTCGCGCCGACCTCGGCGAGCGTCTTGTGGTCGGCGAACCAGACCGGCGTCGGGAAGATGCGGAACGGCGCGCGCACGACCGACTTCTGGGGGTGATCGAAGAGCAGCGCGTTGTGCACCACCCCCGTGCCCGATCGGATGTCCTCGGGCGGGTGGCCGGGGAACGCGCCCCAGGTCGTGTTGACGAGCGCGTAGAGGACGGCCGGCCAGCAGTTCACGCCGATCCCGCCGTAGCGCAGCTCGGCAATCGCGCGATCGAAGGCCTCGGCGTGGTCGCGCTCGGTCGCGGGGTGGATGAAGACGCCGCACGAGAGCGTGCCCCAGCAGCGGTCGTTGGCGAACGCGACGGCCTTCTCGAGGAAGTCGGCCGGCCCGCTCGCGTCGAGCGAGACCTCCGCGATCACGCCGCAGAAGGCCTCGTTCGAGAGCGCGTACTCGCCCTCGGCCGCCGGCACGTCGGGCAGCACCGTCCACGGCACGACGCCCTCGGCGTCCGCGCCGACCGCGTCGGCCTTCGGGTAGTGCTCGACGAAGGCGCGCCAGCGGTCCTTCGCGCCCGGGTAGTAGGCCTTGCGCGGCGGCGTCCGGGCGAGCGCCTCGCGCACCTTCGCCAGGAACGCGCCCTCCTGCGCCCAGCCCTTCGCGGTCACGAGCACCTTGGCCGCGTTGCAGTTGAAGCTCGCGTTCTGCGCGACCATGCCCGCGACGTGCCGCGCCTGGAACGCTAGGTCGGCCTCCGACCACGCGCCGGGGACGATCAGGATCGGCGTCACGCAGCCGAGCTCCGCGGTGAACGGGCGCGCGTTCAGGCGGTCGCCCGAGGCCTTGCGGCGCGCCTGATCGGCCGGGTCGCGGCCCCACACGATCGCGTCGTAGGTGCGGTCCGACCCCGTCACGTGCAGCGTGTCGATCTGCGGGTGATCGGCCAGGTGCGCGCCGACCTCGGCGCCGCCGTACACGACCGCAAGGAAGCCGTCGTCGATGAGCGCCCGGAACGCGCGCTCGAGGCGCGGGCCGACGTGCGCGTTCACCGGGTTCATCTTGAGGACGACGACCTCGTCCTCGACGAACAGCTTGTGGATCACGTCCATCGGCGGGATGGACGACACGTTGCCGGCGCCGAGCACCAGCGCGACGCGGCCGCTCTCGCGCTTGTTCCGGTAGCAGGCGCCCTGCGTCGCCTCGGCGCCGGGCTCGATCCAGACCTCGCCGACGAAGCCCGTGAACAGGGCACGGTCCATCAGGTTCTGCGGGAAGACGCGCGCGATCTTCTGGCCGTGGCGCGTCTCGATCGAGACGGGCGGCGGGCGACCGTCGTGCTCGAGCGCGTCGATGAGCAGGCGCAGGTTGCGGATCGTCGGGTACGGGCCGGCGACCCACTCCTCGCCCTCGAGCGGCTCGCCGCGCGCGATGCCCTTGAGCGCGCAGCCGCCCGCGACCCAATCGTCGGCGACCTCGATCACGCCCTCGATGGCGCGGCGGAGGTAGTCGAGCCGCTGCGCAATGCCCACCACGAGCCACGCGTCCTTCTTCGAGGCGACGCGCGCGACGAGCTCGTCGACGCGGGCTTTCGGGGTCGGAGGGACGGGCGCGGGCGGCTCCTGGAACGCGGGGGACGGCATGGCCGCCGAGGGTAGCGCGCGCGGGGCGAACGGAGAATGGGGCGGACGTCGCCCGGGCTGTCTCGCCGCCCGGCGGGGTGGTAGCGTCGCGGCGCCATGCAAGCGAACACCGCGACGTTCAAGGCGAGCGACGGGCAGGACCTCTTCGTCTACGAGTGGCTCCCGGACGCCGCCGTCGCCACGAAGGGCCTCGTCCACGTCGCGCACGGCATGGGCGAGCACGCCGCCCGCTACGCGCGCCTCGCCGAGGCGCTCACGGCCGCGGGCTTCGTGGTCTACGCAAACGACCACCGCGGCCACGGCAAGACGGCCGCGAGCGCCCAGGATCTCGGGTGGTTCGCGCCCACGGACGGCTTCCGCCGCGTGGAGCTCGACCTCGAGGAGCTGGTCAGTGACGAGAAGCGCCGGCACCCCGGACTGCCGGTCTTCCTGGTCGGCCACAGCATGGGCTCGTACTTGACCCAGCGCTTCCTCATCGAGCGCGGCGAGATCCTCTCGGGCGCGGTCCTGAGCGGCACCGGCGGCAAGCCGAGCCTGCTGGCGGCGGCCGGCCGCCTCGTCGCGCGCGCCGAGCGCCTGCGCGTCGGCGAGCGCGGCACGTCGAACCTCCTGCGCGACCTCTCGTTCGGCGCCTTCAACAAGCCATTCGAGCCCGGCCGCACCAGGTTCGACTGGCTGTCTCGCGACCCGGTCGAGGTCGACAAGTACGTGGCCGACCCGCTGTGCGGCTTCGACAGCACGACCTCGCTCTGGGTCGATCTCCTCGACGGGCTCGCCTTCATCGCCGACCCGGTCAAGCAGGCGCGCATCCCGAAGCACCTGCCGGTCTACGTCTTCGCCGGCAGCGAGGACCCGGTCGGCGAGAAGACCAAGAGCATCCTGCAGCTCCTCTCCGCCTACGAGCGCGCCGGCCTCACGCACGTGACCCACCGCTTCTACGACGGCGCGCGCCACGAGACGCTGAACGAGACGAACCGCGACGAGGTGACGCGGGATCTGCTCGCGTGGCTCGAGGCGACGATCGCGGCGAGCGGGCGCGCCTGATCGCGATCGGGGCGCTGGCGGCCCCGGCGTGACTAGAACAGGCGCAGCTGGTCGACCGCGCCCCGCGCGCCCGGCGGCGCGCCCGGCAGCGCGACGGGCGGCGGCGCAGCGGCGTCGAGGAGCAGCGGCGTCGACTGGGACGCCGCGTGCAGCGTGACGGCGCGGCCGGCGAGCGCGTCGCGCGCGACCTCGAGCGCGATCGACGCCGCGTTGTTGGTCCCCGAGAGGTGCATCAGCACCACGGTGTGCGTCCGCGGCGAGAGCTCCCGCAGAAACGCGTGCGCCTGCTGGTTCGAGAGGTGGCCGCGCGCCGAGGCGATGCGCCGCTTGAGGTGCGCGGGGTACGGCCCGCGAGAGAGCAGCTCCGGGTCGTGGTTCGACTCGAGGAGGAGCACCTCGCACGCCGCGAGGTGGTCGGCGAGGCCGGGCGGCACCTCGCCGAGATCGGTCGCGATCCCCGCGCGGAGGCCTCCGCCCTCGACCACGAGCGAGACCTGCGCCGCGTCGTGCGGGATAGGCAGCGGCGCAATCGTGATCGCCCCGATCGCGAAGGGCTCGCGAGCGCCGAAGACGCGCACCCGGGGCGCCTCGGTCAGCCGCGCCACCCGCGCGGTCGCCTCGCTCACCCAGACCGGCACGTCGAGCTTGCGAGCGAGCTTCTGCGCGTGGCCGAGGTGGTCGTCGTGCGCGTGCGTGATCACGATCGCGTGCGGAGGCCCCCCGATCCCGCCGGCCTCGATCGCCCGCGCGATCACGCGAGGCCCCACGCCGGCGTCGACGAGCACGCGCGTGCCGCCGGCCTCGAAGATGGCGGCGTTGCCTCGGCTCCCGCTGGCGACGATGAGGACCTTCATGCGGGCTCGCGCCGCCGAGCATCCGCCGGGCGACGTGCTCGGTCAACCGCGCGCGCGATGACGGCGCCCGCGCGCCGCGTGCGCGCCGAGCCCCGCGCGGCGCCGCCCTCGAAACGCGACGGGCGCGACGCGGCGGTCTTCTACCCAACATGCGGGGCCGAATCCGCGGAAACGACGGTTGACTCGGTCGCCGTCCGGGACGATTCGCTCCGCGCCATGAATCGGTCTGCCGCCCTGCTCCTCCTCCTCACCGCGTGTGGATCCTCCTCGAGCGCCCCCTCGACGTCCTCCGAGGGCACCACGACGACGGGGAGCCTCGACGCGGGCGCGGGCGGCGGCGGCGCGACCGGCAGCGGCGGGTCGGGCGGCTCCACCGGCGCCGGCGGCGGAGGCGGCAGCGCGGACGCCGGGGCGGACGCCTCGCCCGCCGACAGCGGCGGCGACGGCGGCGAGCCCCTGGCGACGGGCTGCGCCGCGCCGATCGCGCTGGCCGTGCCCGGCGCCGACGCCACGGTGGTCGGCGACGGCACGCCCGCGAGCTGCACCTTCGCGGCGCTCGGGGCCGCCCTCGCCAAGGGCGGCTTCATCGCGTTCTCGTGCGGCGCAGCGCCCATCACGGTCGCGGTCCCGACGACGCTCGAGCTGCCGACCGACCGCGACACGGTGCTCGACGGCGGCGGGCTCGTGACGCTCGACGGCGGCGGCACGACGCGCATCCTCGCGTGGAACCACCCCGACTACCGCAAGAACACGCACGTCCTGACGCTCCAGCGGCTGACGCTCCAGCACGGTCGCTCCGCCGGCAAGGAGCTTGTCCCGGCGCACCCCGCGCCGTGCTCGTCGGGCTTCGTCGACGGCGCCGGCGGCGCGATCTACATGCGCGACGGCAACCTGCGCGTCTTCGAGTGCACGTTCCTCGACAACCACGCCGAGGAGCTCGGCCCCGACGTCGGCGGAGGCGCGATCTACGTCGCTGGGTCGCAGAAGACCACGGTCTTCCGCAGCACGTTCAAGGGCAATGGCGCGAGCAACGGCGGCGCCGTCGGCATGCTGAACAGTGACCTCGAGGTCGTCGACTCGGCCTTCGAGGGCAACACGGCGACCGGGCACGGCGCCAACAGCGTCGACGCCGCGAAGTGCCCCTTCGAGAACAACCAGGTCGGGTCCGGGGGCAACGGCGGCGCGATCGCGATCGACGGCGGATCCGACGGCCCGGCGCTCTTCTGCGGCGTCACGTTCGTCGGCAACCACGGCGGGATCGAGGCGCTCGGCGGCGCGCTGTTCCGCACGCCCGACCTCGCCAAGCAGACCACGACCCTCGATCGCTGCCTCTTCGACGGCAACCAGGCCGACGGCGCCGGCGGCGCGTACTTCCACAACTCGACGCTGATCGTCCGCGACACGACGTTCAGCAACCAGACCGCCAACGGCTTCGGCGCCCTGCAGAGCGACGGCAGCACCTTCGACTTCGTGAACGTCACCTTCTCGGGCAACGTCTCGCACAAGGCGCCGGGGGCGACGGTGGCCGCCTTCGGCGTCGACGGGAGGCTCCTCAATTGCACGTTCGCCGACGGCACGTGCGAGGGAGGCGACATGTTCGGCGCCGCCATCTTCGGCAGCCCGACGCTCACCATCGACAGCTCGCTGTTCGTGAACAACACCGGGCAGAACCCGGGCGCGCCGATGCAATGCGTGGTCGGCGCGGGCACGACCGGGACTGGCAACCTGCAGTTTCCGAAGCAGAACCTGAAGGGCAACGACGACGCCCCCTGCGCGCCCGCCATCACGTTCGCCGACCCGGATCTCGGCGGCCTCGGGCATCACGGCGGGCCGGTGCCGACGCGGCTGGTGTCGGCGGGCAGCCCGGCGCTCGGCGCGGGGCAGGTGTGCGCCGCGACGGACGCGCGCGGCAAGCCCCGACCCGCGACCGGGTGCACGGCCGGCGCCACCGAAGGCAGCCCGTGACGGCGCGCGCCTCGATCCGCCGACTGGCGATCGCGATCGCTTGCGCCGCGGCGCTCGCGCCGGGGAGCGCGCACGCGGTCGTCGAGCAGATGGACGGTACCGTGGTCCCCACGCAAGTCGGCGGCGGCACCTGCCCCGGCGTGATGAATAGCTGCGTCCAGACCGCGCTCAACGTCGGCGAGGGCCTCGCGGCGAACGCCCCGAACAACCCGCTCAAGGCGGTGTTCGACGCGCGCACGTCCCCGGAGATCTTCACGATCCCGAAGAAGAACGGCGTCTACGGCGCGCTCGTCGTCGACGACCTGCAGGAGGGCGCCGGCTACGAGAGCGCGTTCGGCTGGTACAACGTCGACGACCCCGCGTCGCTCTACTCGATCACGCCGTGCACCGACGAGCCGGGCTCCTCGCGGGTCGTCGACTTCCAGGTGGAGCTCACCCTCGGCCACTACCTCGGCGGGTACATCGGCTTCTTCCTGGTCACGCCGGAGGGCGCGCCGGGCGGCGCGTGCGCCTCGCCCGCCAACATCGGCCACGCCTACTACACGGAGCAGGCGCGCAACGGCGACGGCAACTACGTCCACTACCTCGTCTACCACTCGAAGAAGGACCCGCTGGCGTACTACTTCGGCTTCGAGGATCTCTATCGCGGCGGAGACAACGACTTCGACGACATGTTCCTGAAGGTGAAGGGGCTCGTCGCGCCGTGCGAGCCCTCGCCCGAGATCTGCAATGGCATGGACGACAACTGCGACGGTCTCGCCGACAACGCGCCCATCGACGCGGGCGGTCCGTGCGGCACCTCGGACCTCGGCGAGTGCCAGCTCGGCCTCGTGACGTGCCAGGCGGGAGTGCTCGCGTGCGTCGGCGAGAAGGGCCCGTCGAGCGAGATCTGCAATGGTCTCGACGACGACTGCGACGGCACCGTCGACGACGCCCCCGCCGACGTGGGCGTCGCGTGCGGCGTCGCGATCGGCCTGTGTTCGCCCGGCACGAGCAGCTGCGCCGGCGGCGTCCTGCTCTGCACGGGAGCGAAGGGCCCCGCGTTCGAGGTCTGCAATGGCCTCGACGACGACTGCGACGGCACCGTCGACGACGCGCCGGTCGACGCCGGCGGCCCGTGCGGGAGCAACGTCGGGGCGTGCAAGCCTGGCAAGCTCGCCTGCAGCGGCGCGAAGCTCGCCTGCGCCGGAGGCGTCGGGCCCGCGCCGGAGACGTGCAATGGCGCCGACGACGACTGCAATGGAGCGATCGACGACGGCGACCCCGAAGGCGGTGGCCCCTGCGGGTCGAGCGAGGGCGTGTGCAAGCAGGGCGCCCTGCACTGCCTCGGCGGGTCGCTCGTCTGCGTCGGCGGCTCGCCCCCGAGCGTCGAGGTCTGCAACGGGCTCGACGACGACTGCGACGGGAAGGCCGACGACGGCGCGACCTGCCCCGACGGCGCGACGTGCGTGTCCGGCGCGTGCTCGGTGAAGTGCAGCAAGGGCGAGTTCGCCTGCCCCGGCGCGCAGATCTGCGTCGACGGCTGGTGCCTGCCCGACCCCTGCGGCGACGTCACCTGCCCTGTCGGGCAAGTCTGCCAGGGGGGCGACTGCGTCCCAGGGCACGGCGGCGCGGGCGGAAGCGGCGGCGCGGGCGGGCACGGCGGAGGCCCGGCGACCGGAGGCGCAGGCGGCGCGGGCGGCGAGGGCGGCGAGGGCTCCGGCGGCGCCTCGAGCCCCTCGACCACCGGGTCGACCCCCGCATCCGCGCCCCGCCGCACGCCGATCGTGACCCCGGAGGGCGGCGGAGTGGGCTGCTCGACCACGCCGAACAGTCCAATCCAGGACGCGGTCGGGATCGCGATCGCGGCGCTGGCGATCGCCGGCGGCGCGCGGCGGCGCGGGGCTCGCCGAAGGGCGAAGGCGTCGTGAGGCGGACCTGCGGGACGACGATCGGGCTCGCGGCCGCCTTCGCCGCGCTGCTCGCGCACGCCGGCTGCGCGACGAACGCGGCCTGCGAGGGCTGCGACGGCGCCGGCGAGGGCGGGTCGGGCGGTCAGGCCGGCAGCGGGGGCAGCGGAGGGCACCTCGACGCCGGCACCGGCGCGGGCGGCGAACAAGCCATCACGACGGGCTGCGACGCCGACACGAAGACCGACCCGAAGAACTGCGGCGAGTGCGGCCAGGTCTGCCAGATCCCCAATGCGTTCCCGTCGTGCTCGGACGGCCACTGCGGGATCGCGTCGTGCGCGCCGGCCTTCCTCGACCGCGACGGCGTCGTCGCCAATGGCTGCGAGTACCCGTGCGCGACCTCGAACGGCGGGGTCGAGGCGTGCGACGGCCTGGACAACGACTGCAACGGCGAGGTCGACGAGCTGACGGACAAGTCCTCCGACGCCGCGCACTGCGGCGCCTGCGGCCACGTCTGCCAGTACTCGAACGCGACCGGGCTATGCGCGGGCGGGGTGTGCGCGATGGGCCCGTGCTTCGTGGGCTTCAGCGACCTCGACGGCAGCGACGCCGACGGCTGCGAGTACGCCTGCACGCCGACGAACGGCGGCGTCGAGGTCTGCGACAACACCGACAACGACTGCGACGCGGAGCTCGACGAGGGCTTCGACACCTCGTCCGATCCGCAGAACTGCGGCACCTGCGGCAACGATTGCTCGGTCTTCTTCCCGCACACGACGCCCGTCTGCGCGGCCGGCCTCTGCCAGCTCGGCCCGTGCGTGCCCGGCTTCCTCGACGCCGACGGGATCGCCGCGAACGGCTGCGAGTACGGCTGCGCCCCCACGAACGGCGGCGTCGAGATCTGCGACGGGCTCGACAACGACTGCAATGGTGCGCCCGACGACGGCGCGCTGCCGGGCGTCGGCGAGGTCTGCGGCGGATCGAGCGTCGGCGTCTGCAAGCAGGGAATCGGCCAGTGCGCGGCCGGATCGATGGCCTGCGTCGGCGGCGTCGAGCCGGGCGCGGAGATCTGCGACACCCTCGACAACGACTGCGACGGCCAGGACGACGAGGGCTGCCCCGTGGTCGCCGTGACCGACACGCGCCTCGATCGCGGCGCCGGATCGAACGTCGGACAGGCGCCCTCGACGCAGCTCTCCGTCGCGGCGCGCGGCGACCTGATCGTCGCGGCGTACCTCGATCGTCGGGCCGGCAACGCCGACATCCGCGCGAGCGTGTCGCAGGATGGCGGCCTCACCTGGCCCGGCGCGGCCGACCTCGGCGTCGCGACGGCGGCCCTCGGCGAGGTCGATCCCTCGGTCGCCGTCGGCCTCGCGGGCGCCTACGTCGCGTACGCGTACTTCACCGGGCCGAGCAACCGGGACGTGTACCTCGGCCGCGCCGAGCCCCCCTTCTCGTCGTTCGCGGTGGCGCGAGCCGACAAGGACCCCATCGGCACCGACGCCTTCTTCGTCCGAGCGGTCGTCGCGAAGCCCGGCGCCCCCGACGCCCTCGTCGTCGTCTGGGAGAGCCTCATCGCGAGCGGCGGCACGACCATCACCGACGTGTGGCTGCAGGCCTCGCTCGACGGCGGCCTCACCTGGCGGCCCAAGGACCTCCAGGTCAACGCGGTGACCGGCTTCGCCGAGCAGCCGGTCCTCGCGACCGACGACGCCGGACGCGCGTTCGTCGCGTGGCGCGATCGGCGTTCGGGCAAGTGGGCGGTCTACGCCGACGTGTTCGACGTCGCCACGGGCAAGCTCGGCGGCAACCACGCGGTGTCGGGCGGGCAGGCCGCCCAGGAGATCGCCATCGCGGCCGACGCGGGCGGGCCGAACGTCTACGTCGCGTGGACCGATCTCCGCGCCGCGACGCGCGCGATCCGCCTGAATCGCAGCACGAACGGCGGCTCGAGCTACCAGCCCGACGGGCAGGTCGTGAACGTGGACTCGACCTTCGCGGACGCGAGCGCGCCCGCCCTCGCGTCGCGCGCGGGCTTCGTCGCCGTCGCGTGGGAGGACACGCGGAGCGGCCTCTCGGACGTGCGCGTCAACACGTCCATGGACGCGGGCGCGACGTGGAGGGCCGCCTCGAGCCTCGCCGATCGCGGCGGCAAGCCGGGCGCGAACGGCGCCACGGGGCCGAGGATCGCGCTCGGCGCGAGCGACCGCGTCCTCGTCGCATGGGAGGACGCGCGCAGCGGTCAGCGCGACATCTACGCGAACCACTCGGCGGACCACGGCGCCACCTTCCAGCCGCTCGAGCTGCGCCTCGACGTCGGCGCGTTCGGCGCCCCGTCCCCGGCGGGCTTCGCCGACTCGCGGTCGCCCTTCCTCGTGACGGACGCGAGCGGCGCGCGCGGCGTCGCCGTCTGGCTCGACTACCGGACGGTCGGCGGCATCACCGGCGCGAACGCCGACGTGTACGCGAACACCTTTCAGTGAGGGCAGGCCGGCCCTCCGCGTGGGTCACGCCGCAGGAAGTCGAACGCGCGGTCGACTGGGGCGGCCATCGGCGCGAGGTCGTAGCGAGCGATCCCCTGCCCTCCCGGCGCCGCAGGTGTCCAGGCGGCTAGCGCGGCCGGGTCGAACCGAGGGTCAACCTCTGCCGCGGCCGAGGCGGAGGGGCACCGGGGCGCGGCCCGCCTCGACCTCGATCACCGCCGCGATCGCCGCCGGCCAGTACCCGTCGGGTGCGGCGACGAGCTCCTCGGCGCGGACGTCGGCCTCGTCGACGGCGCGCGTCCGCGCGTCGAGCCTGCGCGCGCGGGCCACCGGAATCCGGCCCGACAGCAGCTCGGCGGCGTCCGCCGGCGCGAGCGCGACGACGGCGTCGACCTCGACCGGGTCGGGGCGGAGCGACGCGAACGACGCCTCGACGACCGCCGCGAAGACCTCCTGAATCTCGCGGTCGACGACGCCCGCCCGCGAGGCGTCCACGCGAAAGCGCACCCCGAGGCGCACGACGTCCTCGGGGCCGAGGGCGATCCCGATCTCCTCCTCGGACTCGCGCAACGCGTCCTCGATCCGCTCGCCGGCGCGCAGGTGCCCGGCGACGGCGACGTCGATCGCGCCGGGCCAGGTGTCCTTCGCGAGGCTGCGGCGCTGGAGGATCACGCGCACGCCGATCGCGGGGTCGCGCAGGACGACCCACACGTGCACGCTCCGGTGCCAGTCGCCGTCGCGATGGACGAGCGGGCGCGCCTTCGCGCGGCCGGTCGGGCGCCCCTCGGCGTCGCAGAGGTCGAAGAGCTCGCCGTCGTCCTGCGCGCCCACGCCGATCCCTACGGCTTGCACGAGCACGTCAGCACAGCGCACGCGTCCGCCTGCGTCTGGCAAGCCGCCGACGCGACGTGCCCTGCTGCGAACACCACGTCCAGCGCGCCGGGCGCGCACGAGGTGCCCGTCAGGGCCTTGCAGCCGGGCAGATCGCTCAGGCAGTTCGTGCAGTCGCTCGCGCTCTTGCAGCACTCGGCAGTCGCGGTCGCGACCTTCGAATCGCAGCCTCCGCAATGCCAGGTGGTCGGGCACGGATCACAGGGGCCACCGCAATCGACCCCCACCTCTTCGCCGCCCTTCACGCCATCGTGACACCCACACTTCCCGGCGCCGTTGCACGTGTCGGTCCACGGAGCGTCGCACTCCTTGTCCGCGTCGTCGCCGGCCTTCACGGGCGCGCACGTGCCGCTCGCGACGCCGGTGCGACCCGCTTCGCAGGCCAGGCACGCGCCCAGGCACGCGGCATCGCAGCAGAGCCCGTCCACGCAGTGCGACGACGTGCACTCGTCGCCGCCGCCGCAGCCGCCCCCGAGGGCGACCTTCGGAGCGCAGCCGCCCGGAGCACAGTAGTGCCCCGCCGCGCACTGCGTCTTGCACGCGCCCTGCTGACACTTCCCGCAAGGGCTCGCCGCGCAGGCCGCGCCGTTCTTCGCCGGCGGGTGGACGGTCCCGCCGCCGTTCGGATCACAGACGTCCTTCGTGCACACGTTGCCGTCGTCGTCGGGCGGCTTCGGCGCCCACATCGGGTTGCCGCCCGAGCAGTACCCGAGGTGGCAGGCGTCCTGATTCGGCGGCGCGTCGCCGTCGTCGACCCCGACGCTCACGCCCCCCTTGCCGTCGCAGGTGCTCCCGAGGCAGTCGCCGTCGGTCGGGTCCGCGATCACCGACCCCGCCGGCGCGAACGTCGGACCGCAGGTGTGGTCGTCAGCGCAGTGCCAGGCCATGCACGCGCTGGGCTGGCCGCACTCCGCGTCGGCGTTGCAGCCGGTGCACACGCCCGAGGTGTTGCACGTGAGCTTGCCGCCCGGGCCGCACGGCGATCCGCCCGCGACGGCCTGATTGACCGGCAGTCCGTCGACACACGCGTCGACCGTGCAATCGTTCTGGTCCTCGTGGACGTCGAGCGCGTCAGTCCGCGTGAACGCGACGCCCTTCCCATCGCAGACGACGATCGCGCAGTCCCCGGACGCCTGCGCGGCGACGGCCGTGCCGGGGGGCTCGGCCTGGAACGCGCACAGGCCGCCCTTGCACGCCCGGTGGCCGCACTCGCCATCGGCGCCGGCGCAGTCGGCCGGCTGCACGCACCCGGCGCTGCCGCCCCCGCCGCTGCCCGGCCCCGCCCCGCCCGTCGCCTGGAAGGGCCGGTCGAAGTCGGCGCCGATGACGTCGGCGCAGCCCCACGGCAACGCCGCGAGCGCCGCGAGCACCGCGAGCAGCGCCGACGGGCCACCGCCGATCGACCGGCGCGCGCGCATCAGAAAGTGCTCCGCATCAGGACGAAGCTACCACCTGGGACGGGCCCACCGGTCCACGTCGTCGAGGTCGGCTTGCCCTTCGATCCGCCCACGAGGACGAGCACGAGGCCGGTCGCCGCGAGCGCCGCGCCCCCGACGAACGTGATCGTGCTCGCGGTCGAGAGCGCCTTGCCCGCGGTGGCCGCCTCGCGCGAGGCGTCGTTGCAGGTCGGCGTGCAGTTGTCGTCGACGAGGTGCTTCTTGTCGAGCGTGAGCGCGCCCGTGACGAGCCCGACCGCGAGGCCGGCGACGCCGATCCCGCCGACCGCCCACCCGGCCGCGCGCAGCCCGGCACCGGGCCTCGACGGGCCCGGGTCGTCTTGGGGACGGGCGGCCCCCGGCTCGAACGGGCCGACCTCGAGCGAGATCGGACGGCGCTCCCCCTCCTCGAGCGTGAAGGCGCGCTCGACCTCCACGTGCCCTGGCGCGGTCACGACGATCACGTGTCGGCCGGGATCGAGCGGGTGGTCGCCCTCGACCTCGCCGCGAGCGAGCGGAGCGCCGTCGAGATCGACCCGCGCGGCCGCGGGAACCTCGGGGTCGATCCGCAGCGTCACGCGCGGGATCCGGCGCCGCACCCCGGCGAGGCGCTCCCGAGCGACGGCGACGCGCACGTCGGACGCCGGCAGGAGCGCGATGCCCTGCTGCCACCGCGCGATGGCCGAGGTGAGCCGCCGCTGCCGCTCGTCGCAGTCGGCGAGGTTCAGGACCGTGCTCGCGCGGCGCACGAGCCGCAGGCTCGCCTCGAGACGCGCGCAGCCGCCGGCCACGTCCCCGCGCTCGATCAGCCCGCGCCCCTCGCGAAACATCGCCTCGGCCTTCCGGTCGGCGCCCGGGTCGGCGTGCGCGGCCGGCGCCGGGCCCAGCGCGACCGCGAGGCCTATCGCGGAGCCGAGGAGCCCTCGCGCTCGAGCCGTGCCCATTTCCGGCGAACTGCCCGCGGTCATCCGACGCCCCAGTCTACGCGCGAAGCGCCTGCCCAGACCATCCGGCTCCGTCAAGGTCGACAATGGGCGTGCATGACGCCCGCAATGCACGATACTCGGGCCCATGACCGCTCGACGGCGTGACGTGCCCATCCTCCGAGCACGGGGACAGCGCACGGACCTCCAGGGCTCCCGCCCCCCCGCCCTCGGCGCGGCCCAGGCCTCCCCCCAGGGGTCCGGCGCAGCCCACGCGGACCTCGACCTCGCGATCGCCGCCGCGGCGGCCCACCTGTCCAGCCGGCCCCCGCCGCCTACGTCGGGCGTCACGCCCATGCGCGCCGGATCCCTCGGCTCCCCGGTCGACGAGCCGCGCGTCGCGACCCCGCAGCGTGCGCCCTCGACGACGCTACGTCCGGGGTGGACCGACGACCTGCTCCTCGGCAACGGCCGCCTGGATCGGCAGCACAAGCGCTTCTTTCTGCACGCGCTGAAGCTCGCCGTCGCGTGCGAGCAGGACCGCGGCGCCGACGAGATCGAAGCGGCGCTGCGATTCCTCCGCGAGTACGCGAGCGCGCACTTCGCCGACGAGGAGCGCACGATGCACGAGGTCGCCTACCCGTACCTCGCGAGCCACGCGGAGGCCCACGCTTCGTTCCTGCTTCGCCTCGCCTCCCTGGAGCAGGATCTCGCCCGCGCGATCAACCCGCGCGCGCTGGCCCTGGACATCTCCTACATGGCCGCGACCTGGTTCGCCGAGCACGTCCGCCAGGTCGACCGGATCCTCGCGCGCTTCCTCTCGCTGAACGAAGGGACGTAGCCGCGCGGCGCCCCGGCCGCTTGACGGCCTCGCTTCCGCTTTCCAAGATGCGGCTGCGGATGATGCGGTGGTCCCACGAAGCGCGCCGTTTCGCTGCCCTTCTCGGCGTCTTCGTGTCCGCGGGCCTGGGGATCACCTGGCTGGTCCTGCCGCCGGCCCCGGAGAAGGATCCCCCCCGCCCGCCCCCTCCGCTGCGGATCGCGGGCGCGGTCGTCTCGACGACGGGCGACGTGGTGGCGAACGCGCTCGACCTCGTGCGCCGCTACGCGACCGGCGACCTCGCGCTCGTCCTCCCGGACGGGACGACCCGGGCCATCAAGCGCGCCGCCCTCGGCGTCGAGCTCGACCGGGTCCGCCTGGCCGATTTCATTCGCGACGCGCTCGCCGAGGGCGGCGCCGTCCGCCGCGCCCACGAGCGCAAGGCCGGCGCGGGCGCGCCCGTGGACGTACCGCTGCCGCTCACGGTCGACGCGAGCGTGGCCATCCCGAAGCTGCTCGAGCTCAAGACCGCGCTCGACGCGAGCGCCACCGACGCCGTCGTCGATCTCGAGACCCGCAAGCTCAAGCCGGAGAAGGTCGGCTACCGCCTCGACGTCTACGGCACCCTGTCCCGCATCGACGCGGCGCTGCGCGAGGGCCGGGACAAGGTCGAGGCCGCGGTCGAGACGATCGAGCCCAAGCTCCGCGCCGCCGAGCTCGGCAACGTGAAGTTCGACCAGGTGCTGGGCTACTTCGAGACGCACTACTCGGTCGGCGGCAAGGCCAAGGAGCGCACCTACAACCTGCGGCTCGCGGCCTCGCGCCTCGACGGCGCGGTCGTGATGCCGGGCGGGGTGTTCGACTTCAACGCGGTCGTCGGCCCGCGCGACGAGGCGCACGGCTACCGCGTCGCGCCGGTCATCGCGCAAGGCGAGCTCGTCGACGGCCTCGGCGGCGGCACGTGCCAGATCTCCGGCACGCTGCACGGCGCGGTCTTCTTCGGCGGGCTCGACGTGGTCGAGCGCTACCCGCACTCGCGGCCGAGCTACTACATCAAGCTCGGGCTCGACGCGACGGTGGTCTACCCCACGATAAACTTCAGGTTCAGGAACCCTTTCTCCTTCCCGATCGTGCTGCACGAGACGGTCGCGAACGGCCTGGTGCGCGCCGAGATCCTCGGCCCCGAGCGCAAGCGCACCGTGACGTTCTTCCGCCGCATCGACGAGGTCGTCCCGTTCGAGGAGATCGAGCGCCCTTCGCCGAAGCTCCCCGAGGGCACGCGCGTCCTCGCGCAGCGCGGCATCCCGGGCTTCAAGACGACGAGCTCGCGGGTGGTGCGCGAGGGCGCCTACGCGGTGCGCACGCACTGGTCGGACGCATACCCGCCGACGACGCAGATCGTCAGCGTCGGCGCCGGCCCCAAGGACGGCGAGGCGAAGGTCGTCGACGACCAGCACCCCGAGTACGTGGTCGACGAGTACCTCACGGTCACGCAGGGGCCCGACCTCCGCACGCCCGGCGTGGCGGGTCAGGAGCCGGGCGGCGGCACGGTCGAGGCGCGCGAGCCCGGGCGCACCGGGGGCTACGGCTGGACCGAGAAGGCCGGGCTGTCGAAGTTCAAGGGCAAGCCCGGCGAGGCCAGGGACGACGACCTCGGGCAGGCCGAGGGCGAGAGGGCACAGGCGAAGCCTGTGGCCAAGAAAGAAGATCCGCCCGAGGCGGACAAGGGCAAGAAGAAGAAGCGCAAGAAGAAGGGGGCCACGCCGTGAGCCCCGGGCGCGCCGAAATGGCGTGTTCCTAGTGGGAATCCACCGTTCAGTATTTGCCCACCATCGATCCTGTATTACACGATGGGACCGAAGGGACATTATCCAACGGTGAAGCCGCGCACACGTTCCATCGATCCGCGCCGAGAGGTTCAGACCCAGCCGAAGCCCCCCGGCCCGCGGTCGCGCGTCGACCCGCGCGCCGAGCCCCTGGCCCGTCCGGACGGGCCGCCGCCGTCGAGCCGGGCGACCCCGCCGACCATGCCCGCGGCAAGCCCGCGCACCCCGCAGAGGGGCCCCACGCCGCGCAGCGCGGGCCTCGCGCGGTCGGATTTCACGAGCGCGCTGCTGCCCGGCTGGAGCGAGGACCTCTGCGTGGGCAACGGCCAGATCGACCGCGAGCACAAGACGTTTTACCTCCGCGCGCTCCGCCTCGCGATCGCCTGCGAGGAGGGCCACGCCGTCGAGGAGATCGTGTCTGCGCTGCGCTACTTCGGCGAGTACGCGACCGCCCACTTCCGCACCGAGGAGGACCTCATGCGGGCCGTCGGGTTCCGCGACCTCGCGACGCACTGCGCGGCGCACGCGGCGTTCGCCGGTCGCGTGGCCGGCCTCGAGGTGCAGATGGCGGCCCAGGGGGACGCGATGGCCATCGCGCGCGAGGTCGCGGCGATGACGGCCGAGTGGTTCAGCGGCCATATCCGCAACGACGACCAGGCGCTCGCCCGGTACCTCGAGGACACGAAGATCGGCTGACGGGCGCGGCGCGGCGCGCGGGCGGGCGCCGACGACGAAGGCCGGCGGGGGCGCGTCCCGCGACGACCCGACGAAAAGGGCACGTTGCACGCGCTCTCGGTTGTGTGCGAGCGTTCTGGCCATGCGAGGCAACCGCCCGCCGAACACCCCGGTGCCGCCGCCCCTCCACCGCGAGGCGCCCGCGCTCCTGCCTCCGCCCGCGCCCGCGCCTCACCCTCGCGAGGGCGCGCATGGGCGCCTGCTGCGCGGCGGCCACGGGCACGGCCGCCCGGGCGCCCCGATCGTCGCGCTCGCCATCACCGGCAGCATCGCCGCGTACAAGGCCGTCGAGATCGCGCGGCACCTGGTCCGCGCCGGCGCCCGCGTGATCCCCGTGATGACCCGGTCGGCGCGCGAGCTCATCGGCCCGGTCACGCTCAGCGGCATCACGGGCGAGCGCGTCTACACGGACATGTTCGACGAGTCGGTCCCCGGGGAGATCCACCTCGAGCTCGGCACCGCCGCCGACGTGGTGGTCATCGCGCCCGCGACCGCCGACGTGATCGCGCGCCTCGCGATGGGCCGCGCCGACGACCTGGTGACGGCGCTCGCCCTGTGCGCGCGCGGGCCCGTGCTCGCCGCGCCCGCGATGCACCCGCGCATGTGGGCGCACCCCGCCACGCAGCGCAACGTGGGCACGCTCGAGGCCGACGGCCGCGTCGAGCTCATCGGCCCGGTCGAGGGCGAGGTCGCGACCGGCGAGCGCGGCATGGGTCGGATGGCCGACCCCGCGGTCATCGCGGCCGCGGCGCTCGCGCGCGGCGGCAAGCGCGACCTCGCGGGGCTGCGCATCGTGGTGACGGCGGGGCCGACGATCGAGGACCTCGACCCGGTGCGCTACCTCGGCAACCGATCCACCGGCAAGATGGGCTTCGCGGTGGCCGAGCGCGCGGCCGCCCGCGGCGCGCAGGTGACGCTCATCGCCGGGCCGGTCGAGCTGCCGACCCCGTTCGGCCTGCGGCGCGTGGACGTGCGGTCGACCCTGGCGATGAAGCGCGCGCTCTGGGAGGCGCTCGGCCAGGAGCTCGACCTCGCCGACGCGCTCGTGATGACGGCCGCGGTCGCCGACTACCGGCCCGCGGAGGAGCACCCCGTGAAGCGCAAGCGGTCGGCGGAGCCGATCGCGCTCGAGCTGGTCGCGAACCCGGATCTCCTCGCCGAGGTCGGCGCCGCTCGCCGGGGCCGGGCGCCGGTGCTGTGCGGCTTCGCGGTCGAGACCGACACCGACGAGGGCGTCGCCCGCGAGGGCGCGCGCAAGCTCGCCGCCAAGCGCGTCGACCTCATCGTCGCCAACCACGCGCGCGACTCGTTCGGCAAGGACGACGACCGCGCGACCATCCTTTCGCACGAGGGCGCCGAGGCGCTCGGGACGCTGCCGAAGACGGCGCTCGCGGACCGCATCCTCGATCGCGTCGCGGCGATCGCGCGGCGATGAGCCCAGAAGACCCGCATCCCCCTGCCCCTTCCCCCGATCTCGGCGGCCAGGACGGCGAGGAGGACGACGCGCCTTCAGGCCCGCTCTTCCCGCCCAGCGAGGGGAAAGGGCGGTCGGCGGAACGGGGGCAGGCGATCGCGATCGCCGCGACCGTGACCCTGGCCGGCGCGCTCGCGGCGCGCGTCGGGCTCGACCCGGATCGCGGCGGGCAGCCGGTCGTGCTCGGCGCCTTCGGCCTCGCGTACGGCGCGCTCGCGATCGCGGCCGTCGTGCGGCTGCGCCGCCGGGGCGAGGCGTTCCTGCTCCGGCCCGCGTCCGGCGACATCAGCCTCGGCGCCGCGTCGGCCGCGCTGCTCTACGCGCTCGCGATGGCCTCGCGCCTCGCGATCGCCCCGCAGGGCACGCCGCGCGAGGCGTGGATCGTGCGCCTGTACCTGCAGCTCGGGGAGTCCGAGGCGCTGCACCTGCTAGAGCGACCGGAGGCCTCCGGCCCGATGCTCGGCGTCGCCGTGCTGCTCGTCGCGGCGGCCGAGGAGCTCGCGTGGCGCGGGCTCGTGTTGCGATCGCTCGAGTCCGCGTTCGGCACCCGCCGCGCGGTGGCGATCTCGCTCGCGCTCTACGTGATCGCGAACGCGCCGAGCGCGATGCTGCTGCGCGACCCGACCGCGGGACCGAACCCGCTGCTCGTGATCGCTGCGCTGGGCGGCGGCCTCGTGTGGACAGGCCTCTACCTGCGACGAGGCCGCCTGTTGCCGGCGGTCTTCTCCCACGCCCTCTTCACGTGGGCGATGGTCGAGTTCCCGCTCTGGCATTGACTACTTCGCCGGCGCGGTGCGCTCGGCGAGGTACTTCGCGACGATCTTGCCGCCGATCGTCCCGCACGCCGACAACCGCTGCGTGGTCGAGAAGCCGCCCGCGGCCGGCTGCACCTGGATCGCGTCGATCGGGCGGCCGTCGGGCGTCGTGATCTGCACCTCGTACTTCACCTGGCCGGGGCCCGAGGCGACACCGACGTAGAAGCCCGGCTCGACCCAGCCGACGCGCACGTGAATGAGGAACGGCGCCGCGTTCGGCCCCGTGGCCGGCACGACCTTGATGCCCTCCTCGGCGGCGGCCTCGGTGAGGCCCTCGAGGAACTTCGCGTTGACCGCGACCTTGTCCTGCGCCCAGTTCCCGCGGAACTCGGCGTCCTTCTCGCCGAGGTAGGCGCCCTCTTCCTTGTCGCCGACGCGGAGATTGGCAAACTCGATCGGCTGCACGGCGAACGCGCGCTGGCCGAGGAACGGGTTCGGGTTCGCCTGACCGAGCACGATCCACTTGGGACCGCAGCCGGCGAGCGACAGGAGGGCAATGGGCGCGAGGGCGAGCAGGGTTCGTCGGAGCATGCCCCGCATGAGAGCGCGAGGCCTGGCGAGTGGCAACCCTCAGAGAACGTGCCTCGCCGACCTCTCGGGCCGGCGAGGCGCGGCCGGGATCAGCCCTCGAGGCGGGCGATCTCCTCGTCGGAGATGTCGAAGTCGGCGTAGACGTTCTGCACGTCATCGTGGTCGTCGAGCGTGTCGGTGAGCTGGAGGCACACCTCGGCGTCGCGGCCCACGACCTGCTTCTTGTTCTTCGGGATGAAGGCCGGGCCGCTCGACTTGACCGCGACCTTGGCCTCCTCGAGCGCCTTGATCACCGTCTCGAGGTCCGGCACCGGCGAGGTGATCGTCCAGTAGTCGCCTTCGAGCTGGTAGTCCTCGGCGCCGGCGCCGACCGCGATCTCCATCAGCTGGTCGTCGGTGGCCGCTTCCTTCGGGACCGTGAGCAGGCCCTTGCGGTCGAAGGCCCACGCCGCCGTGCCGCCCGCGCCCATCGCGCCGTTGTTCTTCTCGAACACCTTGCGGATCTCGGCGACCGTGCGGTTCTTGTTGTCGGTCATCACCTCGACCAGGAACAACGTGCCGCCGGGGCCCGTGCCCTCGTAGAGGATCTCCTCGTAGTTGACGCCCTCGATCTCGCCGGTGCCACGCTGGATGGCCCGCTTGATCGTGTCGGCCGGCATCGCGTCGCCCTTGGCGTCGTTGACCGCCTTGCGCAGGCGCGGGTTGCCGTTGATGTCACCGCCGCCCATGCGAGCCGCGACGGTGATCTCCTTGATGAGCTTCGTGAAGAGCTTGCCGCGCTTGGCGTCGAGCGCGCCCTTCTTCCGCTTGATCGTGGCCCATTTCGAGTGGCCGGACATGCCTTCTGACTCCGTGCTGGGGGGACCCCCCCTAGAAAGGGAGCGCGTAGGCTAATCAGGGAGGCGGGTCGAGGCAACCACCTCACCCCCCTCCGCGTGCGGGGAACGCCGGACCCGCGCTTTCGGGGCCCCCTCTCGCGGAGAGCGAGGGGGCCGGGGGATGAGGCCCGCGGCGTCAGCGGCACACCGTGACCCAACCCGCGGCGCAGCGACCGGACCGCGATCGGGTCGATTTGCCTGCAAATGAGGCATTCCAGGTCGACCAAACGGCTGGCCCCGACCTTGCGTTGGCTCACCGCCAGAGAGGCCACCATGAACATCGCCAGCCACCTCCGCGGATCCCTCGTCGTCCTGTCCACCGCCGGTTTGATCGCGTGCAGCAGCAGCCCGACCTCCAGCGAGAGGGTCACGGCGCTCGCGAGCGAGCTGTCCGTCCTCACGCCGCTCGCCACCTGCGGCGAGCTCGAGGGCGCGATCCGCGCGATGGCGCTGCGCGAGATGCACCAGACCATCAACACGCAGGAGGAGAGCCTCCTGCGGATCGCGCAGGCCGAGTGCAGCTCGTACGGCTACGCCGACAGCCAGAACGCGCCGTCCGCGGCCGGCGGCGCTGCGGCCGAGGACTCGGGCGGCGCGCCGAAGTCGGCCACGGGGACCAACAACCAGGTCTCCGGCGTCGACGAGGCCGATTTCGTGAAGAACGACGGCAAGTACCTCTACGTCGTGAGCGGCGGCGCGCTCCGCATCCTGCGATCGTGGCCCGCCGCGTCCACCGCCGCGGTGGCCGAGGTCCCGATCGAGGGAACGCCGAAGAAGCTCTTTCTCGATGGCGATCGCGTGCTCGTCTACGTCTCGGTGCCCGCGCCCGCGAGCGGCGGGAGCGACCCCGGCGCGTACGGCGGCGCCCCCGGCGGCCCGGGCTACGGGGGCGGGTCGATCGAGTGCACGTACGGCTACGGCTGCGACTTCCGCGGCGACGGGACGGCGACGCGCCTCCTCGTCTTCGACGTGAAGGACCGCACGAGCCCCACGAAGGTGCGCACGATCGATCTGTCCGGATCGCTCGTCGCCGCGCGCAAGATCGGCCACGCCGTGCACACGGTGGTGTCGCAGGCCATGAGCCCGTTCCCGGGCCTCCAGTACTCGCCGACGAGCCTCGGCAACGGGCTCGGCTACGGGCTCGGCTGCGGCATGAGCGACGACCAGCTCGTCGACGCGCTCGCGGCGTTCGAGCGGCTACGCACGGAGAACGCGCGCATCATCCAGCAGACGCCGCTCACGGGCGTGCTGCCCTCGGTCACCGACTCGGCCGGGGCTTCGCCCGTCGCGGACTGCCAGAACTACTACCGCGCCGCACTCGGCGACGGCGGCGAGATCCTCTCGATCGTCTCGCTCGACATGAGCCAGGAGAAGCCCGCGAACGCCGCGTCGGTGCTCAGCCGCGCGGGCGCGGTCTACGCCTCGGCGTCGTCGCTCTACGTGTCGGTGCCGCACGACTTCGCCGGGTACGCGGACTACTACGCGGCCTACGGACAGCAGGAGGTGAGCACCGTGCACCGCTTCCGCATCAGCGACGACGCCGGCGCGACGGCGTACGCCGCGAGCGGATCGGTGCCGGGGCGCGTGCTCAACCAGTTCGCGATGGACGAGCTCGACGGCCGCCTGCGCATCGCCACCTCGAGCGGCCACGTGCCCGACCCGGACGTCGACAACACCCTCACCGTGCTCCGCCAGAACGGCGACGCGCTCGAGCCGACCGGCGCCGTCTCGGGCTTCGCGAAGGGCGAGGACATCCGATCCGTGCGCTTCGAGGGCACCGCGGCGTACGTGGTGACGTTCAAGAAGACCGACCCGCTGTGGGCGTTCGACCTCTCCGACCCGGCGAACCCGCGCATCGCGGGCGAGCTCCAGATCCCGGGCTTCTCCACGTACATGCACAAGATGGACGACGGGCACCTGCTCACCATCGGCTACGACGCGAACGACCACGGCGACTTCGCGTTCTTCGACGGCGTCCTCCTGCAGATCTTCGACGTGTCGAACCCGACGACGCCGACGCTCGTCCAGAAGACCAAGATCGGCACGCGCGGATCGAGCTCCGAGGCGCTGACGAACCACCTCGCGTTCACCTACGCCGCCGACCGCGGGCTGCTCGCGCTGCCGATGACGATCTGCGAGGGCGGCGGCGACGGGAGCTACGGCACGGACATGACGTTCTCCGGGCTCATGGTCTTCGGCGTCGACGTGGCAAAGGGCTTCACCGAGCTCGGCCGCGTCGCGCACCCGACCGGCCCCGACGGCACCGGCTACGACTCCGGCGCGTGCGGCAACTGGTGGACGAACGCGTCGTCCGAGGTCAAGCGCAGCATCTTCATGGACGACTTCGTCTATTCGATCTCGGAGTCGGTCGTGAAGGTGCAGGCCGTGTCGAAGCTCGGCAGCGATCTCGCCAGCGTGCCGCTCGACTGACCCGAAGCCCGGCCCGGAGCCGCCGGCGCGCGCGGCCCGGACCTTTCGGCTATACAGGGCGCCATGCACCACGAGGTGCCCATCTTCCTGCTCTCGCTCGCGGTGCTGCTCGGGTCCGCGCGCCTGCTCGGAGCCCTCGCCGCGCGCCTCGGCCTGCCCGCGGTGGTCGGCGAGATCCTGGCGGGGCTCCTCGCGGGCAAGACGGTGCTCGGGCGCGCCTTCCCGGGCGCGTTCGCGTGGCTCTTCCCCGAGGGGCCGGCGCAGACCCTGCTCGCTGGCTACACGACGGTCGCGGTGGTGCTGCTGCTCGTGGTCGCCGGCACCGAGATCGACCTCACCGTCGTGCGGCGTTCGGGCCGCGTGGTGGGCCTCACGAGCGTGCTCGGCATGGTCGTGCCGTTCGCGATCGGCTACGGCACGGGGCTCGTCCTGCCGGCGAGCGACCTCGCCGACCCGTCGCGCCGCGTCCTGCACGCGGCCTTCCTCGGCATCGCGCTCTCGATCTCGGCGCTCCCGGTCATCGCGCGCACGCTGCTCGATCTCGGCCTCTTCAAGACCGACTTCGGCCTCATCGTGATCGGCTCCGCGGTCGTGAACGACCTCGCGGGGTGGCTCGGCTTCAGCGTGCTGGCGCGGGAGTTCACCGCGACCAAGGCGACGGGCGCGGGCCCGCTCGCGCTGTCGGTCGGGCTCACGGTCGCGTTCGTGGTCGGCACGCTGCTCGTCGTGCGGCCGCTCGTCGACCGGGCGCTCGCGCGGATGGAGGCGGCCGCACACGGCCACGAGGCGCAGAGCGGCGACGTGCTCTCGATGGTCATGGTGCTGGCGCTCCTCGGCGCGACCGTGACGCAGGCGCTCGGCATGCACGCGGTCTTCGGCGGCTTCGTCATGGGCCTCGCGATCGGCGACTCCAAGCGCCTGCGCGAGCACACCCGCAACGTGCTGCACGAGTTCGTGACCCACGTCTTCACGCCCGTCTTCTTCGCGACGATGGCGCTGCGGATCGACTTCGTCGCCGCGTTCGACGCGCGCCTCATCGCGATCGTGCTCGCGATCGCCTGCGTCGCGAAGGTGCTCGGGTGCGCCGCCGGCGCGCGGCTCGCCGGCGTCGCGTGGCGCGAGTCGTTCGCCATCGGCTTCGGAATGAACTCGCGCGGCGCGATGGAGATCCTGCTCGCGGTGCTGGCGATGGAGGCGGGGATCATCAACATGCGCCTCTTCGTCGCGCTCGTCGTGATGGCCGTCGTCACGTCGCTCCTCTCGGGGCCGGCGATGTCGGCGCTCCTGCGCGGGCCGCCGGGGCCGGTCGCTCAGCTCCTGCGGGCCGGGCGCGTGATCGTCGACGTCGAGGCCGAAACCCCAGCCGACGCCGTCCGCGCGCTGGCGGGGCCGCTCGCCGCGCGGCTCGGCCGACCGGGGGACGCGGAGCTCTTCCTCCGCGTGGCGCTGGCGCGCGAGGACCTGTCGAGCACGGGCCTCGGGGACGGGGTCGCCATCCCGCACGCCGAGATCGACGACCTCGCGGGCCCCGCGCTCGCGTTCGGCCGGATGAAGACCGGCGTCGACTTCGACGCCCCGGACGGAGCGCCCGTGCGGCTCGTGTTCCTGCTCCTCATCCCGAAGAGCCAGTACACGCGCGAGCTGCAGGTGCTGGCGGCCATCGCGCGGCTCGCGATCGTGCCGGAGGTCCGCGCGGGCCTGCTGGCCGCGCCCGACGAGGCCGGGATCCACGCGCTCTTCGACCGCGTCGACCGGGCGCCTACCCGCCTCGGCCCGAAGAGCGACGCTCCCGCCGCCGCCTGACCCGGCCGCCAGCGACGCAGGCGTTTCGGCACGCGGTTCGCAGCAAGACCTCCAATGGTCGCGAGTCGCAAGCTGGAGCCGGTCGAAGGGGGCCTGTTTCCGTTGAACGTGTCTCGTCGCGAGACACGTGAGACCAACGACCTGTGGGAAGCGGCCGCGCTGAGGCATCCCCCGCCTCCTTCGGAGGTACACCTGGTCCCTCAGGAGCGCAGGCGGGAGCGGGCCGTGCTCCGCGCGCTCGTGGTCGACCGGGACGGCGACCGCCGCGCCGCGATGCAGATGATGCTCGAAAAGGAGCGCTTCGTGGTCGACGGCGCCGCCACCGACGGCGCGGCGCGGTACGCGCTCGAGCGCGGCCGCTACGATCTGCTCTTCGTCGACGTCAGCGGCGAGCGCGAGCGGGGGCTGTCGCTCATCGAGCACGCGAAGACGCCGCGCGCGCGGGTCACGACGCCGGTCGTGGTCGCGACGGGCAACGCGGGCGAGCCGGAGACGATGTTCCAGACGCTCCGCGCGGGCGCGCACGAGTACCTGCCGCACCCCGACAAGCCGTGCGAGCGCGCGGGCTGCGGGTCGTGCGAAGCCCACGGCTGGTGCCGCCTGCCCGAGCGGCTGAGCGCCGCGGCGAACATCTGCGGCCAAATGCGCGCGATCGACGAGGAGGCCGCCGCGATCGTCGACGAGGTCGACGCCCTGAGGGACGAGCTCCACGCGCCGAGCAGCATCCCCTCGAGCGGCATGCAGGTCGGGCCCGTGCGCCACGGCAGCGTGCGCGCGACGGGTCTCGTGACGGCGGTCGGCGCCCAAGGCAGCGACGCCTTCGCCGTGGTGAGCGACGATCTCGGGCGGACGACGGCGGTGGTGATCGACCTCGGGCAGCGCGGGCTCTCGGCGGCGCTGCGGCTCGCCTCGGCGCGCGTCGCCGCGACGACCGCGCTCGAGCGCGGCAAGAGCCTGCCCGAGGCCGCGGAGGCCGTGGCCGAGGCGTGCGAGGGCGACGGCGACCGGCCGGCCCGGCCCGGGCTCACGCTGGTGCGACTGACGCCGGGGGCGCGGCTCGTGGAGGTGCTCTGCGCGGGCATGCCCGCGGTCGTCGGCTCCAGCGCGGCGGGCGAGCTGCGCACGTTCGTGAGCAGCGGCCAACGCCTCGAGGCGCGGCGCGCGCGGCTCACGGAGGTGCGCCGGGACGTCGTGCGCCCGGGCGAGGCGTTCCTGCTCGCGTCCGACGGCCTCACGCTCGGCGCGCTCGACGCGGAGACGGCGGAGACGCTGGCGCGGCGCATCACGTTCGACCGCAACGGAGCGAGCATGGCCTCGGCGACCACGCGGCACCTCAAGGCGCTGATGCAGGAGGCGCTCGGCGGCGCGGCGCGGACGAACGACGACGCCTCGCTGGCCTTCGTGACCCTCGACGACGACGGTTGAGCTGATTGCCCCGACGCGCGCGCTGCCCGCGGGCAGGCGCCCTCGGGGATGGCTCCTTTCCGGCCGACGACCGTGATAGGCCGGGAGCCATGACGACCGAGACGGGCCGAACCGAGCCGCTCCCGCCCGAGGCGGCCAGCGATCACGCCGCCGACGAGGCGGGACCGACCGCCGAGGCTGCGGAGCCCGAAGGCCAGCCCGCGGCTCCCACGGAGCCGATCGCGGAGCCAGAGGACCAGCCCGCGGCTCCCACGGAATCGACCGCGGAGGCCGACGACGAGGCCGCGCAGGAGGCGCCGACCCTCCCGCCCCCGGAGCCGATCGCCGCCGTGCTCCACGAGCCCGAGCTGCCGCCCGCCGACCTCGTCCCGCCGCCGAGCATCGGGCCCGCACCCCGCTGGCTGCCCGCGCCCGCGAGCCTCGAGATGGAACCGACCGAGGGGCCGGTGCTCGCCGAGACGCGCGTGACGCTGCGCGGAGATCACCTGTACCGCGAGTCGATCGTGCGGTTCGACGGGCTCATCGCGATGCCGATCGGGGCCGCGCCGCCGCGCGAGCTCACCGTGCGCACGCCCCTCCGCGACAAGCCGGGCGCGGTCGAGGTGACGGTGCAGAACCCGGGCGCTCCGCTCGTGGTGATCGCGCAGGCGTTCCGGTACGCGCCGCTGCCGCCGCCCGCGATCACGGGCGTGGCGCCGCACGCGGGCGCGCCGAAGGGCGGCACGGAGATCAGCGTCACGGGGCAGGGCTTCGTGGCGTGGAGCGTCGTCCTCGTGGACGGGGTGCGATCGGAGACGACGTTCGTCGACGCGCACACGCTCGACGCCCGCACGCCGCCCGGGAAGTCGGGCGCGATGGTGGACGTCGGCGTCGAGAACCCGGACGGCAAGCGCGCGCTCGCCCCGCGCGCGTTCGCGTACGACGAGCGCTACGCGCGCTGAGGAGCCCGCAGGCCCCCGGGCGCTCCCCCTCCGATTGCGGGGGGAGGCGGAGACACGAGGCGCTTCCGAGCGCCCGGCAGGGCCTACAGCGCGTAGCCCGTCTCGCCGTGCTCGGTCGAGTCGAGGCCCTCGCGCTCGTCGGAGACGGCGACGCGCAGGCCGATCGTCTTGTCGATCGCCTTGAGCAACACCCAGGTGACGGCCGCGGCATAGAGGCCGACGGCGAGGATGCCGACGAGCTGCGGGACGAGCTGCATCGGGTTGCCGTAGAGCAGGCCGTCGCGGCCCGCGTCGTTGACGGACCTCGTCGCGAAGACGCCCGTCAGGAGGGCGCCGAGCGCGCCGCCGACGCCGTGCACGCCCCAGGCGTCGAGCGAGTCGTCGTAGCCGAGGCGCTCCTTGGCGACGACGGCGAGGTAGCAGACGACGCCGGCGGCCGCGCCGATGACGGCGGCGGCCCAGGGCGCGACGAAGCCCGCGGCGGGTGTGATGCCGACGAGGCCGGCGACGAGGCCGGAGGCGACGCCGAGCGCCGTCGGCTTCTTGCGCTGCGCCCACTCGATCGCGATCCAGCCGACCGCGCCGCCGGCCGCGCCGACGTGCGTGTCGAGGAGCGCGAGCGCAGCGAGGCCGTTCGATCCGAGGGCGCTGCCGGCGTTGAAGCCGAACCAGCCGAACCACAGGATGCCCGCGCCGGTCAGGGTCATGGTGAGGTTGTGCGGGACGTGGCGCTCGTGCGGATAGCCGGTGCGCTTGCCGAGCACGACGGCGCAGACGAGCGCGGAGATGCCGGCCGCGAGGTGCACGACGGTGCCGCCCGCGAAGTCGAGCGCGCCGAGCTTCGCGAGCCAGCCGCCCTCGGCCCAGACCCAGTGCGCGACCGGGTCGTAGACGAGCGTGGTCCAGAGCAGCGTGAACGCGACGTAGGCCGGGAAGCGCATGCGCTCGGCGAAAGCGCCGGCGATGAGGGCGGGCGTGATGACGGCGAACATCATCTGGAACGCGCAGAACGCGAGGTGCGGCACCGACCCCTTGGCCTCCGCCACGAGGCGCCCGAGCCCGACGTACTCGAAGCCGCCGATGAGGCCGCCGTGCGTCGAGCCGAAGGCCAGCGAGTAGCCGAAGAGCACCCACTGAAGCGTGACGAGCGGCAGGGCGCTGAAGGAGTGCATCAGCGTGGCCAGGACGTTCTTGCGCCGGACCATGCCGCCGTAGAACAGCGAGAGCCCCGGCGTCATGAACAGCACCAGCGCGGTCGCGACCAGGAGCCAGGCCGTGTCGCCCGTGTCGATCTTCATGCGAGAGGCGTAGCGCGCGGCTTGTTTCGCCTTCGTTTCGAGGGCGTGGCGGGGGCAATCCGCGTGGCGCGGGCCTCTCGCTGCGGGAGAGACCCCGGACCGAAGTCCGGGGCTGGGCCGCCAACGAGGCCGACCTCGCCGGGCTCGGAGTCCGGCTACGCGGTGCCGCGGAAGACGAGGTAGACGCCGGCGACGATGACCGCGATGCCGAGCAGGCGCAGGGGCGGCAGCGGCTCGCCCCAGAGGAAGTGGGCGAGGATGGGGACGAACACGAAGACGACGGCCGTGGCCGGGTGCGCGATGGTGAGCGGCACCTTCCGCAGCACGTTCACCCAGAGCAGCATGCTGACGCCGAGGCTGCCGACGCCGAGGAAGAAGTACGGCGACAGGTAGGCCTTCACGACCGCCGCTGCCTCCGGCCCGGCGCCGGACATGGCGGCGCGCTTGAGCAGGACCTGCCCGGCCATGTTGAAGGCGATCGCGACGACGAGCAGGGCGTACGGCAAGCGCGGCCTCTTACCACGAGGCGCCGGCGCCGGGCGAGCCCGCAGAGCCGGCGCAAATCGCCTCAGTCGTCCTTGTCGCCGGCCGGGTCGCCGAACCAGCGCTGGAGCGTGCGCCGGTCGACGCCGAGCATGGCCGCGGCGCGCTTCTTCTGGCCGCCGACGCGCTTGAGCACGAGCTGCGCGTAGTCGCGCTGCAGCTCCTCGATGGTGAGCTGCCGGTCGGCCGCCGCCTCGAGGAAGTCGACGGTGCGGTGGGCCTTGGTGCTGTCGGGCAGGTCGTCGGGGGCGATGCGATCGTGGTCACAGAGCGCCACCGCTCGCTCGATGGCGTTCTCGAGCTCGCGCGCGTTGCCGGGCCAATCGTAGGCGAGCAGGCGCTTCAACGCGGCGGCGGAGAAGCCGACGATGGGCTTGGCTGCTCGCGAGGCGGCGCGGCGGAGGAAGTGCTCGGCGAGCGGGGCGATGTCCTCGACCCGGTCGCGCAGCGGCGGGATGCCGATCTCGATGACGGCGAGCCGGTAGAAGAGGTCCTCGCGAAAGGAGTGGTTGCCGACGGCCTGGCGCAGGTCGCGGTTGGTGGCCGCGACGACGCGCACGTCGACGGTCTCGGACTCCGTGCCACCGACCGATCGGACCTCGCGCTCCTGCAGGACGCGCAGGAGCTTGGCCTGGAGCTGGAGCGGCAGCTCGCCGATCTCGTCGAGAAAGAGCGTGCCCCCATCGGCCTCCTGGAACATGCCGCGGCGGTCGGCGCGCGCGTCGGTGTAGGCGCCCTTCTTCACGCCGAAGAGCTCGGACTCGAGCAGCGTGTCGGGGATGGCCGCGCAGTTGACGGCGACGAACTTGCGCGCGCGGCGGCGGCTCTCGCCGTGGAGCGCCCGGGCGACGAGCTCCTTGCCGCTGCCGCTCGGGCCCGTGACGAGCACGGTGGCCGGGCTGTCGGCCACGCGCCGCACGAGCTCGGTGACGTCCTGGATCGCCTGGCTGCGCCCGAAGATGCCCTCGATCGAGAAGCGCCCCGCGACCTCGGTCCGCAGTCGCGACAGCTCGAGGGTGAGGACGCGCCGCTCGAGCGCGCGCTCCATGCGGAGCACGAGGTCCTGGGCCTGAAACGGCTTGGGAAGGTAGTCGTACGCACCCGCTCGCATCGCGCGCACGGCCGTCTCGAGCGAGCCGAAGGCCGTGATGGCGATGACGGCGATGCGCGGATCGAAGGCCTTGATGCGGCCGATGAGCTCGACGCCGTCCATGCCGGGCATGCGCACGTCGGTGACGACGAGGTCGAACGCGCGCTCCTCGAGCCGGCCGATGGCCTCGAGCGGGCTCGAGATGCTCTCGGCCTCGAAGCCGTCGTCGCGGGCGATGTCGGCGATGAACTGGCCGAGGTCGATGTCGTCGTCGACGATGAGGACGGTGCCGCGGGAAGTCGGAGCGGTCATGAACGGACCTCGAGAACGGGGGGGAGCGAGCGGACGGGGAGGAGGTCCTCGGGGAGGCTGACGCGGAAGATCGCGCCCGACGGCTTGGCCTCCGCGACCGCGATCGTGCCGCCCGCCTCGCGGACGATGCCCTGGACGATGGCGAGGCCGAGGCCGCTGCCGCCCGACTCGCCCTTCGTGGTGAAGAACGGCTCGAAGAGGTGCTCGCGCTGCTCCTCGGGGACGCCGGGGCCCCGGTCCTCGACCTCGAGCACGACGCGCGCTGCGCCGTCGACGCCCTGCGGGCCGGCCTCGACGCGCAGGAACACCTCGCCGTCAGCCCCGCGCTGCGCCTCGGCGGCGTTCATGACCAGGTTGAACACGATCTGGAAGGTGCGGTCGGCGTCGAGCGCGACGCGCGCGACGGCGAGCGTCTTGTCGAGGTGGACGCGGACGTTGCGGTGGCGGAGCTCCGGCGCGACGAAGCTCAGCGAGTCCTCGACGACGCGCACGAGGTCCGATCCGCGGCCGAGCGATCGCTGCGGCCGGGCGACGGCGAGGAGCTGGCCGACGACGCGGGAGATGCGCTCGGACTGCTTGGCGATGGTCTCGAGCTCGCCGCGCACCTTGTCGGGGACGTCGGGCAGACCGGCGGCGCGCTGCGCGCGGCCGAGGATCACGTTGAGGGGCGAGCCGATCTCGTGGCCGAGCGACGCCGCGACCTGTCCGGCCGCCGCGAGCGCCTGCATCTGCTGGAGGCGCCGCTCCATCAGCCCGCGCGCGGAAACCTCCGAGTCGAGCCGCCGGCGCGCCTCGACGAGCGACCTGGTCATGGCGTTGAACGCCGCGGCGAGGCGCGCGATCTCGTCGGCGCCTTCCTCCGGCACCTCGACCTCGAGGTCCCCCGCGGCGACGCGCTCGGCGCCACGCACGATGGCCTGCGCGGGCAGGCCCACGGTCACCCGCGTGACGAACGCGACGATGAAGAGGGTGAGCATGAGGAGCACGGCGCCCGAGAGCATCAGGCCGCGATCGAGGACGCCGAAGAGCTTGTCGGAGTAGGAGAGGTCGCGGACGATGACCGCGCACACGGTCTTGCGCTCGCCGCGACCGAGGGACGCGCGGCGCGCCACGCTGCGGACGAGCGTGAGCCGACCGAGCAGCCGGATGGGCTCCTCGACCTCGTCGCCGGTCAGCGCGCGGAGCGCCGCCTCGGCGAGCTCGGGCGGCGCGGGCTCGAGGTCCTTCGTCGCGAAGAGGAGGTGGCCCTCGACGTCGTAGAGGGCGAAGCCGAGGATGCGGTCGGCGTTCTTGGCCGCGACCTCCATCCGCTCGTGGAGGACGTCGATCTCGCCGCGCTGCAGCGGGCCCTCGAGCGCCGCCTCGAAGAGGAACGTGTAGTCGCGGAGCTCGGCCTTGTCGTCCTCGAGGAGCACGGCCGAGCGGTGCTGGTGCGCGAGGACGCCGTACAGACCGAGCACGAGGGCGAGCGGGACGACGAGCAGGAACCAGAGCCGCCGGGCGAGCCCCATCCTGCTCTGGACCGTGCGCATCACCATACGTCGGCAATGTCGCACAGGCCGCCGGGGCCCGGATACCCCGAGGAGCGGCGCGGGCCGGGCGCGCACCCGTGCGGGCGGATAGGATGCGCGGCATGGTCGCGCTCGGCGAGATCGGTCCGAGCCTCGAGGCCGGCGGCGGCGCGGGATCGCCACGGCTGTGGGCCTTCGTCGCCGCGGCGCTCGCGGCGCTCCTCGGGGGCGGCGCCGTCGCGGTGCGCGCGCTCGAGGACGGGCCGAGGCCGCCGACCAGCCTCGGCCGCGCGCTCGCGCACCGCGACGCCCCCGCTCCGCGCGCGCCGGCCTCGAGCGAAGCGCTCGACCTCGCCGGATCCGGCAGCAACGTGCCGCTGTCGCGCGTGCTGGCGAAGGCGTTCTCGGAGCGATCGCCGGGCGTGCGCGTGGTCGTCCACGAGAGCATCGGATCGACCGGCGGGGTGCGCGCGACGCGCGACGGCCAGGTCGAGCTCGGGCTGGTGTCACGCCCGCTCACGGCCGACGAGGCGCGCCTCGGGCTCGTGATCGTGCCGCACGCGCGCGTCGCCGTCGTCCTCGCGGCCCACCCGGGCGTCCCCGAGGACCACCTCGCCGGATCCGACCTCGTCGCGCTCTACCGCGGCGAGCGAGCGCGCTTTCGCGACGGCGCGCCGGTCGTCGTGCTCCAGCGCGAGCGCGGCGACTCGAGCCACCTCGCGCTCGCCGGCCTGATCCCCGGCTTCGGGGCCGCGAACGACGAGGCGCACCGCGCGGGCCGGTGGCGCGTGCTCTACCACGACCGCACCATGCAGGAGGCCCTCATGGCCACCGACGGCGCGATCGGGCTGTTCGATCTCGGCCAGATCGCCTCGCAGAACCTGCCGCTGCGGGTGCTGTCGATCGACGGCGTCGAGCCCACGCTGGAGAACGTGCGCGCGGGGCGCTACCGGTTCGTGAAGGACCTCGCGTTCGTGAGCGTGGGCGAGCCGCGCGGAGCCGCGGCCGCGTTCGTCGCGTTCGTGCGTTCGGCCGAGGGCCGCGAGGCGACGCGGCGCGCCGGCTACCTGCCGCTGCCCGACGACGAAGCCGAGGTGCGGCCGTGAAGCGGCTCGCCGTCGGGCGCACGCTGCGCGACCGGCTCGTGCCGATCGCCGCGCTGGTCTTCGCGGTGGTCACGCTGAGCGCGCCGCTCGCGATGTTCGCGCTGCGCCTGCACGGGCTGCGCTTCGTCGCGCGCACCACCGCGCGCAGCGTCGCCGAGCTCATCGCCCGCGAGGCCCAGGAGCGCCCCTCGCTCTGGAAGTACGACACGCTCAAGCTCGTCGACCACGTGCGCGCCTACCGCCTCCAGGCCGACGTCGTCGACGTCGAGGTCGTGGACCGGGACGGCGATCCGATCGGCGTCGGGCGCGCGGGCGGCGTGGCGGCGGGAGGCGAGCGCGAGCCCGCGGGCGCCGCGATCCCGCCCGCGGCCGCGCTGTGGGAGTCGGCCGCGATCGTGCTCGACAACGATCGCGTCGGCGAGGTGTGGGTCGGCGTGTCGACGGCGCGGGCGCGGCAGAGCGCGCTGCTCCTGCTGCTGCCGTTCACGGCGCTCGGGCTCGTGCTCGCCGGGCTGCTCTACGCCGTGCCGATGCGATCGATGGCCGAGGCCGAGCGGCGCATCGTCGCGCTCGTGCGCGCGCTCGACGGCTCGCGCACGGAGCTCGCGACCCTGAACCAGAGCCTCGAGCAGCAGGTCGCCCTCCGGTCCTCCGAGCTGACGCGCGCGAACGCCGAGCTCGTCCGCAAGGAGGAGCGCCTGCGGGAGCTGTCCGGCCGCGCCCTCGCGCTCTCGGAGAGCGAGCGGCGCGCGATCGCGCGCGAGCTGCACGACTCGGTCGGCCAGGCCCTCACCGCCGTCCGCATCCACCTGACCCTGCTCGGCGCGCTCTCGGCCGACGGGTCGGCGAAGGCGACGCTTCGCATGGGCACCATCCTGACGCAGACCATCGGCCTGACCGACGAGACGCTCGAGGAGATCCGCCGGGCCGTCCTGCGCCTCGGGCCGGCGATCCTCGACGAGATCGGCCTCGCCGAGGCGATCGAGCGCTACTGCGACGATTTCGCCGAGCGCACGGGCGTCACCGTCCGCCACTCGATCGATCCCGGCGGCGCGCCGCTGTCGCAGAGCCTGGAGGGCACGATCTACCGCATCGTGCAGGAGGCGCTCACGAACGTCGCGCGCCACGCGGGCGCGAGCGCGGTCGAGGTGAGCCTCCGCGCCGAGGGAAGCGCGTTCGTGCTCTCGATCGAGGACGACGGGCGCGGCTTCGCGCCGGGGTCGGCGGAGGCGTCGCGCGGCAACGGGATCGCGGGGATGCGCGAGCGCGCGGAGCTGTCGGGCGGGTCGCTCGCGATCACGTCGCGGCCGGGAGGCGGGACGCGCCTCGCCGTGGAGCTGCCGGTCGCGATCGCGTAGGCCGCCGAGGGTTCGGCGGCGGAGCGGGCGCGCGGCGAGCTTGCCGCCGCGAGCCCGCGCGGGGTAGGACGGCGCCGCGATGATGGATCACGGTAGCCGTACGAAAGCGTGGTTCCTCGGACCGAAAGGCGAGAACGCGCGCGTCCTCGAGGAGCTGATCACCGACGTCCTGCGCGACCACGTGTTCTGGCGGCGCAACTTCCACGCCGAGGACCACGCGGTCATCTCCGAGCGCGACAAGCGCAGCGAGGCCTACGAAGAGTCGATGTCGCTCCTGCGGCAGGAGCTCTTCGACTTCCTCGCGAAGCTGAAGAACGAGGTCCCGTTCTTCAGCCCTCGCTACTGCGCGCACATGCTCTCGGAGAACGTGATCCCCGCGCTCGTCGGCTACTTCGCGACGATGCTCTACAACCCGAACAACGTCTCGGCCGAGGCGTCGGCGGTCACGACGCAGCTCGAGATCGACGTCGGGCGGCAGCTCGCGCGCATGATCGGCTACGACCCGGCCAAGAGCTGGGGCCACCTCTCCTCGTGCGGGTCGACCGCGAACTTCGAGGCGCTCTGGGTCGCGCGCAACCTGAAGTACCTGCCGATCGCCGCGCGCTGGGTGGCCGAGGAGCTGCGGCTGCGCGACGGCGTCGTCGTGCGGACGGCCGGCGGCGAGCCGCGCGACGTGCGCGCGCTCGGCGCCTGGGAGCTGCTCAACGTGCCGCCCGACGAGTGCGCCGATCTGCGCGCGCGCCTGCTCGACGGCTACGTCGCGACGTACCTCGGCGGCGACGAATCGGCGGCGCACCGCGCGGTCGCGGCGCACGCGGTCGACGCCTCGCTCGCGCACCACAGCATCCAGGGCCTCGGCCTCGAGCGCCTGACCGCGCGGATGAACGAGCGCTGGCCGGGCGAGGTAGGCCCGACGGTCGTCATCGTGCCGACGACGAAGCACTACTCGTGGTCCAAGTCGGTCGAGGCGCTCGGGCTCGGCCGCGCGCAGCTGCGGCTCGCCGACATCGGCGCGCGCTTCCGCGTCGACGTGCGGGCGCTCGAGAAGGTGCTCGATCGCTGCATCGCGGAGCGCCACCCCGTCATCATGCTGGTGAGCGTGCTCGGGTCGACCGAGCTCGGCGTCATCGACCCGATCGATCGCGTCGACCACCTGCGCCGGGAGATCCTGAAGCAGGGCCTCTCGTTCTCGTTCCACGTCGACGGCGCGTACGGCGGCTACCTGCTCAGCGTGCTCTACGACGAGCAGGGCAACCGCCGATCGCCCGAGCACGTCACGATGCCGCGCGTCGGCTGGCCCGCGGACGACGTTCACGCGGCGCTGCAGGCGGTCGCCGCGGCCGACTCGGTCACGATCGACCCGCACAAGCTCGGCTACGTCCCCTACCCCGCGGGCGCGCTCGTGTTCAAGGACGCGCGCGTGCGCGACGCGATCGTCGTCAAGGCGCCGTACGTGTTCCGCGAGGCGGACGAGCAGGCCGGGCGCGACAGCTCGATCGGCCAGTACACGCTCGAGGGGTCGAAGCCGGGCGCGGCCGCGGCCGCCGTGTGGTTCGCGCACCGCATCGTGCCGCTCAACATGGCCGGCTACGGGCAGCTCGTCGTCGACACGGCCCGCAGCGCGCGGCACTTCTTCGAACGCCTGCTCGCGCTGTCGGCGGGCGACGACCCGTTCGTCTTCATCCCGCTCTGCGAGCCGGACACGAACCTCGTCTGCTACCTCCTCAACCGCGTCGGCAACCGCACGCTGGCCGAGATGAACCGGCTGCAGATGCGCATGTTCGACCGGCTCTCGACGCGCGCGACCGACGGCGCGGCGCCGCACTTCTACATCTCGAAGACGACGCTCCACCACGACGCATACGCCGGGCGCCTCGACCACGTGCTCTCGCGCGCGGGCATCGCGGGCGAGACGTTCGTGCCCGAGCAGAGCGTCTTCCCGCACGAGGACAAGCCGGTCGCGGTCGCGCCGCCCGGCAGCGCGTCGGAGGTCATCGTGCTGCGGTCGACGTTCATGAACCCCTGGTTCTCGAGCGCGCCCGAGGGGCCGGACTACTACCTCGACCTGATGATCACCGAGCTCCGGCAGGTCGCCCGCGAGGTGGTGCGCGACGAGCTCCGGCGCATCTCCGGCGCCCCGCCGTCGATGCCCGGGCGGTAGCGACCGGGGCCCGACCGCGCGAGTCCGCGCCGCGCGCCCGGATCAGCCGCCGTGCTGCAGGCGCGTGATCTCGGCGTTCGCGGCGGCGAGCTTCTCCGTGAGCGCGTCGGCGCGGCCTTCCTCGGCGTCGGCGCGGCCGGCCTCGACCTCGGCGCGCTCGGTCATGGCCTCGGCGAGGGCCTCCGCCTCGAGGTGCCGCGCCTCGAGCTTGTCGACCATCGTGCGGAGCTTCGCGGCGAGCTCCTCGGCCTCCGGGACGTCGGCGCCGCCGACCTCGAAGCGCAGCTTGGCGCCGTCGACGCGCAGCTCGAGGCCGAGCACCTCCGAGGTGTAGCTGCCCGCGTTCGGCACGATGCGCTGGTAGGTCGGCGCCGCCGCGCCCCCCTCGCCGGGCGCGAGGCGATGGCCGCGGATCGCGAGGCGAGTGCGGTCGAAGACGAAGTACTCGCGAATGCCCAGACGAGCGTAGCGTTCGACGTCGCCGCCGAGGTCCTTCGCCTCGTCGCCGGCGACGTGGACCTCGAGCACGAGGTCGAGCCCCTTGCCCTCGCGCGACGCGATCCAGCGCGTGCGCTCCTGCGAGTCGTCGTCGAGCACGACGAACACGTCCGGAGAGAAGCGGGGCTCGTCCGGGTAGTAGACGACGATCTCCGACGAGACGTAGACCCTGCGGCCGATGCGGCGGAAGAAGGCGTCGAGCGTGCTCACGGCGCTCTCGCGCGCCTTGCGGTGCGTGTCGCCCTCGCAGGGCGAGAGATCGTAGGGCGCCTTGATCGGGAGCAGGGCGATCGCGCGCTGCCGCTCGCCCTCGGGCATCGCGTCCCACTCGGCCTGGCTGGGGGCGCGCGGGTCGAGGGGGTCGTGGCGGTAGACGGGGTCGGCGGCGGCCATCGGCGGACTGTAGGACAGATGCCGCGGCGGCGGGAGGCTCGGTGGGACCGGCACGGATCGCGCGGCGCCGCCGGCCTCGGAGGCGCTCGAGGGTGGGCCCCCGGGGCCTTCGTCGCGCGATTCGGGCGCGACGGAGGGCGGGCCTAGACGCGCCCACTTCTCACCGGGCTCCTCGATCCGCTGCAGCGAGGGATCGACGAGCGCCCCGGCTACGAAGTCCTCCTCGAACCGGCGAAATCCCTCCCGGTATCGCGCGAGCTCGTCGGGAGTGTCGTCGACCAGGGGCAACGGGGCGGGCGCCTCGCCGCCACGGATCGCGAGGTCCACGACCCGCAGGCCGAACCGCCCCTCGAGGTACGCGAGCAGGGCGTCGACGTCGGCGAACACGTAGGCGTGGCTGCCGCCGAGATCGCCCATCCAGTCGAGGCCGTGGCACGACCAGGTGAACCGCAGCCGGAGGTCGCTGCCCGACCGCGAGGAGAAGAGCGCGCACTCCTCGGTGACGCCCGGATACGCCGAGGCGCGGTAGATGAGCGGGATCTGGCGCTCGGCGCGCGAGGCCAGGTAGGCCACGAAGTCGTCGCGGTCGCGGAAGGTGCGCTTCTTCTTTCCCATGCGTGCGCGGAGCATACCGCGGAGGCGCGATCGTTCGGCGCGCGGGCTCGGCGCCTCGGATCCGACCCGCGGCGGCCCCGCGGCCCCGCGCACGCCGGCGTGAGCGCGATCCCCGTTGCGCACATGCGCGAGCGTCGCGGTGGGCGCGCCGCCACGGCTCCGCTACAAGGCCGCATGTCCGCCGTCCGCGACCCCTCGCTCCGCGCCCGCATTCTTTCGGTCACCCCGCTGCGGTTCGTCCGCGCCGGCTCCTCGCTCGTCACGGTGCGCGGCCGGCTCCTCGTGGTGCAGGACGACGCGCTCGCGGTCGCGTGGGTCGACCCGGCGACGCTCGCGATCGAGCACGCGACCCTCCAGGGCTTCGGCGGCCCGCTCGCGAAGACGGACAAGCCCGACTTCGAGGCCGCGTTCGTCGACCGCGACGGCGCGGTCGTGATCCTCGGATCGGGGTCGACCGAGGCCCGCTGCCGCGCCGCGCGCCTCGACCCCGCGACCGGCGACGCGAAGCTCGAGGACTGGACGCCGCTCTACGAGGCGCTGACGGCGCGGCTCGGCGTGCGCCCGAACGTCGAGGGCGCGGTGCGCGTCGGCGGCACGCTGCGACTGCTCCACCGGGGCGCCGGCGCGGGCAAGAGCGCGGTCGTCGACGTCGCGATCGAGGACGCGGGCCAGCGCGCCGATCCGCCCCTCGCGGTGGCGTGGCACGACCTCGGCGCGATCGAGGGCGTGCCGCTCTCGTTCACGGACGCCGAGGCGGTGGAGGGCGGGATCGTCTACCTCGCGGCGGCGGAGGACACGCCGAACGCGGTCGACGACGGGCGCATCGCGGGGGCGGCGTTCGGCGTGATCACCGAGGACGGCGCGCGCTACGCGGTGCTGGAGGAGGCCGACGGGACGCCGTCGAGGCGCAAGGTCGAGGGGCTCGCGCTCGCGCCCGGCGGCGGCGAGGCGTTCGTGGTCACGGACCCGGACGACGCGACGCAGCCGGCGGAGCTCTGCCGGGTGGAGCTCGTCGGATTTCCGGTGCGCTGAGGCGCCTCACGGCCTCGGGCGGCCGCTCGCGACGGGCCTTGGAGGACGGCGCCGCCGGGGCGCGATCAGAGCCCGCGCGATCGCTCGGGGCGCAGGGGGACGCGCCCCTCGATCGCGGCGTCGATCGTCGCGACGATGCGCGCGCGATCGCGCGGCAGGCGCCCGCCGAGCGCGAGGTAGTTCGACGCGTGGTTCGTGCGGAACACCGCGTCGGTCGGCCGCGCTCGGTCGACCACCGTGCGCAGCTCGCCGAGCAGCGCGTCGACGGGCGGCACCGCGAAGCGCCCGCGCTGCGCGAGCATCGCGAGCGGCGTCCCCGGCACGACGGTCACCGTCAGCGCCGAGACGAACGCGGGATCCATCGCCGTCACGAGCTCCGCGCTCGCCTCCGCGTGCTCGCGAGCGCGATCGCCGCCGATCCCGAGCAGCAGGATCACGCTGAGGTCGATCCCCGCCGCGCGGGCACGCCGCGCCGCCTCGACGTGCGCCGCCGCGTCGTCGCCCTTCGCGATGCGCCGGAGCGTCTCGTCGTCACCCGACTCCGGCCCGACGTAGATCAGCGACAGCCCCGCCTCGCGCAGGCGGGCGAGATCCTCGGCGCTCTTGGCGTTCACGTTGCGCGCCATCGCGTACGTCGACACGCGCCGCAGCCGCGGGAAGAGAGCCCGCGCCCGCCCGAGCAGCGCGATCCAGTCGTCCGCCTCCAGCACGAGCGCGTCGCCGTCCATCACGAAGAGCTTCTCGACCTCGTCGCCGAACGCCGCCGCGGCGCTCTCGAGGTCCTCCAGCGTCTCGGCGATCGGCCGCACGCGGAACGCCTTGTCCCGGTACATGTCGCAGTACGTGCAGTGGTTCCACGAGCAGCCGATCGTGGCCTGCACGAGCAAGCTGTCGGCCTCGGACGGCGGCCGGTAGACCTTGCCTTCGTAGCGCATCGCCCGAGGCTCTAGCAGGACCGTCGCCGAAAGGCCTCTCCCGCGTTGCACGCCTCGACCGCACGGATCGGCCGGCTCGGGTGCGAGGCGCGCGCGGCGGATCGCCCGCTCGGGAGGCTCACGTCCCGCAGAACGTCGCCGTCACCCGCTCGCCCTCCCCCGGCGGGTCGGCGTGCTTCTCCCGCCCGACCGCGGGCTCCTCGTACGGCCGCGCCAGCACCTCGACGAGCTCCTCGAACGGCCCGTAGTCGCCGCGGTCGACCGCAGCGCGGAGGGCCGCCTCGACGAGGTGATTCCTGGGGATCACCGCGGGGCTCACCGCGCGCATCGCCGCCGCCCGATCTCGCGCGTCCGCGGGATCGTCGGCGAGCCGCGCGCGCCACCGCGGAGCCCACGCGTCGAACGCGCCCGGGTCGGCGAACAGCGCGCGCACCCCCGCGTCGCGCGCCGGGTCCTCGGCCGCGCCCGCGAGCCGCCGGAACGTGAGCGTGAAATCGGCGCGCTGCTCGGCCATGCGCGCGAGCAGGTCGTCGGCGAGGTCCACGTCCCCTGCCCTCTCGGTCGCGATCCCGAGCTTGCGCCGCATCCCCGCGTGGTACGCCGCCTCGAACGCGGGCCCGAACCCGCGCACCGAGGCCGTCGCGAGCTCGATCGCGCGCGCCTCGTCCTCCGCGAGGAGCGGCAGCAGCGTCTCGGCGAGGCGCGCGAGGTTCCACGCGAGGATGCGCGGCTGGCTCCCGTAGGCGTAGCGCCCGTGGCGGTCGATCGAGCTCCACACCGCGCCCGGGTCGTACTCGTCGAGGAAGGCGCACGGGCCGTAGTCGATCGTCTCGCCGGAGATCGTCGTGTTGTCGGTGTTCATCACGCCGTGCACGAAGCCGACGTGCAGCCAGCGCGCGACGAGCGCCGCCTGCCGAAGGACGACGCCGTCGAGCAGCGCGAGCGCCGGGATCTCCGCGTGGCGCGCGGCCGGGTCGTGCCTACCTATCGCGTAGTCGACGAGCGCGCGCAGGCCGTCGACGTCGCCGCGCGCGGCCGCGTACTGGAACGTGCCGACGCGCAGGTGGCTCGCCGCGACGCGCGTGAGCACCGCGCCGGGCAGCGCCGCCTCGCGGTAGACGGGCTCGCCGGTCGTGACGACCGCCAGCGCGCGCGTCGTCGGTATGCCGAGCGCCGCCATCGCCTCGGCGACGACGTACTCGCGCAGCACCGGCCCGAGCGCCGCGCGCCCGTCGCCACCGCGCGAGTACGGGGTGCGCCCCGAGCCCTTCAGCTGCACGTCGCGGCGCGCGCCGTCGCGCCCGACGACCTCGCCGAGCAGGATGGCGCGCCCGTCGCCGAGCTGCGGCACGAAGCTTCCGAACTGGTGGCCAGCGTACGCGAGCGCGATCGGCGTGGCGCCCTCCGGCACCGCGTTGCCCGCCAGCACGGCGACGCCCTCGGCGCTCGCGAGCGCCGCCGGGTCGACGCCGAGATCGTCCGCCAGCGCCGCGTTCACGCGCACGAGCCCGGGCCGGGCGACGGGCGTCGGCGCGCGCGAGGCGTAGAGCCGATCCGGCAACCGCGTGTAGGTCGTGTCGAACGGGAAGAGCGTCGGCATGGACCTCCGAGCGTTGCACACGCGAGCCGGACGCGCCGCCCGACGGACGCTGACCTCGCGATCGATCGGCGCGACGCCCGCGCCCGGCTTGCGAGCTCCTGGACTGCTCGCGCAGGCTGAAATCGCCTCATTTCTGGGCACTTGGAGGCCGCAGGTGGGCTTCGCTCGAACGCCCCCTCGCGACGCGCGCGCCCCGCGAACGTGGGCAGATGCGCCTTCCGCCCGCCTTCGCCGCCGCCGCGTCGCTCACGATCGCGAACCGGATCGCCCTCGCGGGGCCCGCGAGACGGCCAAGACCCGCCCGAATCGGCTCGTGCACGCCATGAGGCCGTGAACGCATACGGTCGCCCCTTCCGTATCCCCGGCGAAGCCTTCAGCCCGCCGGATCGCTCGGATCGCCGCCGCGCGCCGCGCCGCCGTGCTCTGCCGCGAGCGCCCGCACGGTCTTCATCACGCGCGTCCCGCCGAGCACCTCGCCGAGGATCGTGCCGACGTCCTTGCCCTTGAAGAGCGACACGAGGTTCATGTTCTCGGCGACCTCGGCGAGCATGATCTTGTCGCCGAGCGCGGTCATCGCCTCGACCAGGCCCGCCTGCACGGCCTGCCGCTCGGCCACGGTGGCGGCGCTCTGGGCCTGCAGCAGCGCGATCTCGATCTCGCTCAGGGTCTCCTTGCCCGCGAGGTCGACCTCCTGCGCCGTGCGCGTGGCCGCCGCGCGCGCCGTGCTGTCCTCGCCGAGCGCCGTGACCGCCTCGGCCCGCACCGCGCGATCCCGATCGATCTGCGCGCGCAGCGCCTCGGCCGCGCGCGCGTCGGCGAGCCGCTGCCGCTCGATCGCGATCGCCTCGCCGTCGCGCGCCGCCGCGATCGCGGACTCGTGCGCGAACCGGCGCCCGAGCTCCTCGAGCTTCGCGGTGCGCTCGCGCGCCTCGGCCAGGAGCACCATCTGCTCGCGCTCGACGTCGCCGCGCAGCCGCTCGGACGCGAGCGTCTCGGTCGCCTGCCGGTCGCCGATCTGGAGCGTCACGAAGTGCGCCTGCACCCTCGCCATCAGCTTGGCGATCTCGGGGTCCTCGATCGTCGCGACGAGCACCTCGACCTCGTGAACGGTCGCGCCGATCTCGTCGAACGCGCGCCCCGGGCGGCCCGCCTCGCCGCGCGCGCCGAGGATCGTGTCGCGCACGAGCGCCGGGATCTGGGGCCACAGCTGCGAGAGCGACAGCGCGCGCGCCCGGCTGCGCACGATGGACCGCAGGTGGTCGCAGATGAGCTGGATGTAGTTCTCGTGGTTGAACCAGTGGTCCGATTTGCCGCGGACGAAGGTGACCGAGCTCGAGATCTTGATCGAGATGCGCACGAAGTCGCTCGTCTCGACCGAGATGACGTCCGAGATGCGGTTGCCCACCGTGCGCAGGAAGCAAGTACGGAGCGGCTGCGCGTCGCCCTTCGGCGTGCCGGTCGACAGCGACAGCGGCACGAGCGTCTCCTCGTAGTCGAGCAGCTCGACGCACGGCCCCTCGATCACGCGCTGCGCCGCGGCGCTCGTCGCGAGCACCGCGGTGTTGTGCGGCACCGCGACCGAGACCGCCCACGGCGTCGTGATGGGCGCGATCGTGTGCTTGTGCGGCTCGTTGGCCCCGATCCACAGGTTCCACCCGTCGGTCGGGACGGTGCGGGTGATCTGCACCTCTTTGCGCGGATCGACGAGGTAGCTCTGCTTGCCTCGCACGAGGCGCACCTCGCCCGTCGAGAGGTCGCGGACGTAGATGCCGCTCTTCTGGTCGATGCCGATGGCCTCGATGAAGACGCGGTGGTGCTCGTTGCCGACGATGGCCTCGCCCGTCTCGGGCGAGAGGACCTCGACCTCGTTGAACGGGAAGAAGAACGTCGAGACGCCCGTGAGCAGGAGCTCGTCGCCCGGGTAGTACTCGGCGCCTTCGAGCTTGAAGCCGCGCGGGAGCTTGCGCTCGAGATCGGGGCGCGCGATGGGCGAGATCACGCGCAGCCAGAGCGCGCGCTGCGGGAGCAGCTCGTAGGCGTCGTAGACCCGGTTGCGCGAGCCCTTCGTCATGAAGGTGTCGTAGGGGCCGGGGAACACACGGGCGGGGCCGACCTTGATCTCGCGCTTGCCGTCGGCGTCGATGAGGACGCAGAACTCCTTTTCGCCGAGCACGACCGCGCGCCGCACGAGGCGCGCCTGCCGCGCGGCCTTCTCGATGGCCTTGCGCACCGCGGGTGACTGCGCGGCCTCGAGCAGGTTGACCTGCTGCGCCGGGGGCATGGCGAAGCCGGGAGCCGGGGCCGCGGCCGGGCTCGCGGCGGCCTTCTGCGCGCGGTGGCGCACGCGCGCCGACTGGTCCACGCCCTGACGCCGCGGCGCGCCCTCGGCCTGCTCCTCGGGCGCCGAGAGCTGCGCGTCGAGCTCGGCCGTGAGGCGATCGACCTCGGCCGACACCGCGCCGCCCTCGCTCCGCAGCTGCCCGAGCACCTGCCGCGCGGCCGCCGCGCTGAGCGCCGCGCCGCTGTCGTCGATGCTCGTGTCGGGCACGATGTCGACGCCCGTCGGCGGGATGTAAAACTGCGTGTCCAGGCCGCGGATCACGATGAGCTGGCCGCGCCGGAGCTCCGACGCCGCGGGCACCGGCAGGTCGCCCACGCGCGTGCCCTTGCCGCCCTCGCCGCGCACGTTCTCGGCCGTCGCGTGCACGATCGCCGCGGATCGCGCGGTCACCTCGTAGAACGGCGCCGCCTGGTCGACGTCGCCGTAGACCTTGACGACGAGGTACTGGTTCGACGCGAGCTCGTGGGCGTCGCGCACCTCGACCCGCTGCCCGGGGCGCAGGTAGAACGAGCACGGCCCCGGGATCATCGATCGCGTCCCGTTGCGCAGGGGCCGCGACTCGTTGCGGCCGTTCTTGAAGCGGCCGTTCGGCCCGGCGTCGGCCTCGAGCAGCGGGTTCGACAGCACGGCGTACTGGTTGTCTCCGAGCTCGACCATCTGCTGCGGCTTGCCGCTGACGTCCTCGACGAGGCCGCCCTCGTCGTCGTCGACGACGACCCGATCGGCCGCCGTCGGCGAGACCATCGTCGGGCCGACGTGGAGCGTGACCTCGCCCTTGTCGTCGTCCTGGACCCAGAGGAACTGTCGCTCGGTGACGGGGATCTTCCGGCTGGTTCGCTCGCTCATGTCCATGTCGCTCCGCGCTGGGGTCGTCCTACGAGAGTGGCAGTCTCGCACCCTTGTGGCGCGAGTTGGGCCCGAAGTCGCCGGGATTCAGCGGTGGGGCAGCGCGCCGTGAAACTGCTTCATTCGCCCGAGGATCTTCCCGATCGAGAGCGGGAAGGTCATGTGCCCGCCCGGGATCCACTCGATCGGCGGGCGCCCCCACTCCTCCCACTGCTGCTTCACGAGCGGCGCCGTGATGTAGACGTCGTCGGTCGCCTGCACCCAGAGCTGCCGCTCGGGCGCGAGCTTCGGCTTCATCGTGCCGAGCCCGAGCCGCTGGAACAGCTCCTTCCTGCGCGCGGCGCCGATGCCGAAGCGCTCGAGGTCCGACTTCATGCGCCACAGGATGGGCGCCTCCTCGACGGCCTCGCCGAGCTTGAGGTGGCCGATGATCGGCATGATGTAGTCGGGCGTCGGCTCGACGCAGGCGAGCGCCATGGTGAGCCCGCCGCCGAGGCTGAGCCCGGTCACGCCGATCTCCTCGTAGCCCTGCGTCTCGCGCAGCCACGCCATCAGGGTCCGCACGTCGATGACCGACTGTCGCACGGCCTCGACCGTGCGCACGAGGTCGGCGCTCCAGAAGAACTCGCCGTGGAAGAGGGCGCTCTTGGGGTTGCGGCTGCCGTGGAAGGGTAGCTGGATGTGGACGAGATCGACGCCGAGCTCGTCGTAGAGGCGCGGCAGGAGCAGGGCCTCCTCGACGCGCGGCCCGGGCTCGAGCCAGCCGTGGACGAAGAGCAGCGCGCGCTTGCGCTGACCGCTGCGCGGGTGGATGAAGCGCGCCGTGACGCGCTGGTTGAGCCAGTACTCGCCGGTGTGGCGCGCGCGGTAGTGCGGGCAGAGCACGACGTGCTGGCTGTGCCAGCGCAAGGTCTCGGTGATGCGCTTGGCGCCCATCACGAGGCGAGGCCGCCTCCGCACGACGTCGCGCGGCACGACCGGCACGGGGAAGATCACCTCGGGCGGCGCGTCGAGGTACGGGCCGAGGTCGTCGACGGTGTTCGTCCCGGCGCCGCGCCACCCGTGCAGGAGGTGCGAGCCGAGGCCCACGACGCGATCGACCGCTTCGCCGAAGGAGAGCATCGGCTCATTGGAGACGACCCGGGGGCCGCGGTCGAGGGGGAGGGGCGCGGGGCCGGTCGAGCCGGCCTGCCACCCCGCGTGGAGGCGGCTGCCGACGCCGCGCCGACCTCACGGGCTCGATCGAAAGCGCCGCGCGCGCCTCCTCGACGCGAGGACCGCGGCAGCGAGGGCGATCGACGCGATCGCGCCCGGCGACCGCACCGGGGCGCGGCGCGCGGAGCACTGGACGGCCACGTCGGGCGCCGCGTCGGCCTCGGCGATCGCGTCGGCCTCGGGCCCGGCTTCCGCGGACGACCCGGCGTCGCGGGCCGCGATCGGCTTCATCGTCGTCGCGGCCTGGCCGCCCGATCCGCCGCCGGCCCCCGCGCCGCCCGCGCCGCCCGCGCCCGCCGCCTCGTGCGCGGCGATCTGCTGATCCAGCCAGTCGCGCACGAGGTCGACGCGCGCGACGAGCGATTGCCCCGACGTCACGGCCACGAGCGACCGCGGGATCGGCCCGGGCACGAGCGAGGGCCCGCCCGAGTCGCCCTCCTGACCCACGCCGGGGAACGTGAGGTAGTCGAAGGGGAAGGCGGCGACCGCCCCGTCCTGCACGGTGAGGGCGTCGCTCACGAAGAGGTCCTTCATCGACGGGAGGCCGTCGTCGATGCGCCCGACCTGCACGACCTGCGACCCATCGGGGAGCGGGGCGATCGCGATGGACGGGTAGGCGGCGAGATCGATCGACTCGTCGAGCAGGAGCAGGCCGACGTCGTGGACCTCCGGGGTGAGGTACTCCTGTGCGTGGCCCGCGTAGTCGTACGTCACGCCCGTCCATGCGTACGCGCCCTGCCCGTCGCCGGCGTAGGGCGCGAACACGCGCCACGAGGCGAAGCCGTCGACGCAGTGGCCCGCGGTGATCACCGCCCTGCGCGCGACCACCGCGCCCGTGCACATCGCGACGAGCTGCCCCGCCTCGTAGACGTTGACCAGCGCGGCCTCCTCGTACGCGTCCGCGCGCGTCCCGCCGACGATCGCGTCGGCGCGCGCGCCGATCGCCTCGGGGCCCGGCGCGCCGGCGCCGCACGCGGTGGTCGTCGCGATCGCGATCAGCGCGGCGAGGCGGGTCGGCAGGAGGTGAGTGGTCATGGCGTCCCGTGCGCGGCGCGGCGGCGCCCGCGCTCTCGGCCCTCTCGGGTGCCCCCGCGCGCGCCCGCATTCACGCGCGCGGCGCCGCGGATCACTCCGCGATCGCGAACTCGGGGCACACCTCGAAGCCCGCGAGGCAGGGGAAGTCGAGCCCCTGGATGGCCGAAAGGACGCAGCCGGCGAGCGCCTGCGAGCCGGACTGCACGTCGGTGACGTGTCCCGAGGCGTCGAGCACGATCTTGAAGTCGCCCTGCGTCGTGAGCAGGTCCGAGCAGGCCGCGACCATGGCGTCGATCATGCGCTGCGCGTCCGAATGCGCCCCGCCCTGCGCGTAGGTGTAGATCGCGGGCGAGGCCGTCTCGACGCAGGCCGCCGCGAGCGCCGCGGTGGCCGCGTCGCTCTGCGCCTTGGCGGCGGCGGCTCCTGCGGGCGTGTCGCACGGGCGGAGCCCGACCATGCCGGCGTACACGTCGAGCGAGAACGACGCGATCGGCGGGGGCTGCTCGGTCACCCCGATCCCCCCCGAGTAGCACGCGGCGCCCGCCGCGACCGCGGCCTGGATCGAGGCCTCGGTCGGCCGCGGCGGCGGGTCCGGGCACCCGCCCGTCGTGGTCGTGGTGGTGGTCGTCGTGGAGATCGTCGTCGTACCCGTGGTGCTCCTGCCCCCCGGGCGGTCGACCGCGACGTTGCCCCCGCAGCCGATCGGCGCAGCGGCCATCGCGAACGTGAGCGCGCTGGCCGCGGCCGATCGCATCGGCGCGAACATGCGCGCCGTCGCGGGCGCGGCGCGCAGGAGCGACGCCTCGATCCGCTCGAGATCGCCCTCGAGCTCCTTCGCGGGTCGCGCGAGCCCGCGCACGAGCGCCTCCGCGTCCGCGAAGCCGCCGCCGGCCTCGACGAGCGCGAGCGCGCGCCGGTAGCCGTCGACGTAGAGGTGGTTGACGCGCGCGCGCACGCCCTCGAGCCGCGGGCCGACGTCGCCGCGCAGCCGCTCGGGGTGCAGGCGCCGGGCGAGCGCGAGCGCGAGGTGCGCGTCGTGCGTGCGGTACGCGACGGAGTAGTCCCAGAACGCCTCGGCGCGCACGCGCGTGAAGACGTCGGCGAGGCGCGTCATGGCCTCGTCGGCGAAGGTGTAGCCGTAGCGAAGCGGGTTGCCGACGACGCGGCCCTCGGCCGTGAGCCGATCGTGCAGCCGGGTGCCGTGGTAGACCTGCATCTTCGTCGCCTCGAAGACGCCCGCGGGCACACGCTCGAGGAGATCGAGGCCGGCCGCGACGGTGGCGAGCGTCGACTCCGGGTGCACGATCATCAGGTTCGACACGGTCGTCACCCCGGCGTCGGAGAGCGTCTGCAGGAGCGCGAGCTCACGCGCGCCGGGCGCGGTGCGGCCGTAGGCGCGGGCCTCGCCCGGGGTCGCGAGCTCGAGGCCGATGAACAGGCGCACGAGGCCGACCTCGGCGAACGCGCGCGCGATCCGGGGCGTCACGCGGTCGGCGCGCAGCATCGCGCCGATGCCGAGCGCGCCGACGCCCCGCGCCCGCAGGCCCTCGCGCCACGCGGCGAGGTACGCGAGCGCGTCGTCCTCGCCGTACGGCAGAAGGTGCTCGTCGACGAAGTAGAAATAGCGCGCCCCGCGCGCGTGCCATAGCTCGGCCATCTCGTCGCACACGGCCTCGAGGTCGCGCCGCCGCACGCCGCCGACGCCGGCGATCGAGAGCGTGCGCGGCGCGTGACCGGCGCGCACGCCCTCGCGGCGCTCCTCGGTCTGCAGCGCGGCCGGACCGCAGTACGCGCAGCGGCCGCGGCAGCCGCGCGACGCCGTCATGTGCGCGGCCGGGTGGCCGAGGATCTCGGGCAGCTCGTCACGCGAGGGGCGGAGCGCGGTCGGCCCGAGGTCGAGCACCGGCGCGGGCGGGCCGTCGCCCTCGCGCGTGGTGACGCCGGGCACGCCGAAGACGGCCTGCCCGCGGCCGACACGCGCCGCGATCTCGACGATCGGCGCCTCGCCCGCGAAGCGGACCACGCTGTGGAGCCACGGGTGCCGCGCGAGCAACCACTCGCGCGCGAGCGTCGCGAACGGCCCGCCGCACGTGACGTGCCCGCGAAACCCGGCGCGCGCGAGCGCCTCGCCGAGCGCGAGCGGCAGGACCGCCGATCCGCCGTCCGCGAGCGACAGGCCGACCACGCCCGGCCGGGCGGCGAGGATGGCCACGACCGCGCGCGCGAGCTCGACCGCGTCGTTGACGTAGTGGACGGACACCGCGGTCCCGGCCTGCTCCAGCGCGGCGCGCAGGTACGCGAGCCCGAGGTTCTCGTTGTGCGGGAGACGACGACCGACGAGCGCGACGGCGGCTGCGGGGACGACCATGGGCGGACCTCCTCGACGCAGGCTACGCGCATCGCGGCCGCGACGATGCGGCCACCGGCCGGACGGCGACCGGCCCTCGAAGGAGGGCGCTCACGCCGGCGGACACCATCACCGGGCGGACCGGGGGCGCTCCGCCCGGCGCGGCGTTTCACGCCAGCCTTCCGCCCGCGGGCCGCTCGCGCTAAGTGCGCCCAACCATGAGCGTCCCGCCCCTCGATCCCGCCCGCGCCACCGCGCTCGTCGAGCGTCTCTACGAAGACCACGCCATCCCGGCGCTCGTCGAGTACATCCGCATCCCGAACAAGTCGCAGGCGTTCGACGCCGACTGGGCGGAAAACGGGTACATGGACCAGGCCTTCGCCCTCGTGGAGGCCTTCTGCAAGGAGCACGGCCCCGCGGGCCTCAAGGTCGAGATCGTGCGCCTCCCGGGCCGCACGCCGCTGCTCTTCCTCGAGCAGGCCGGCACCGCGCCCGGCGACGACACGGTCCTGCTCTACGGCCACCTCGACAAGCAGCCCGAGATGACCGGCTGGTCCGAGGGCCTCGGCCCCTGGACGCCCGTGCGCCGCGGCGACGAGCTCTACGGCCGCGGCGGCGCCGACGACGGCTACGCGGCCTTCGCCTCGATCGGCGCGCTGCGCGTGCTCGCGGACCAGAAGATCCCCCACCGCCGCTGCGTCGTGATCATCGAGGCCGGCGAGGAGAGCGGCAGCCCCGACCTCGCGTCCTACGTCGATCACCTCTCGGACCGCATCGGTCAGCCGACGCTCGTCGTCTGCCTCGACTCGGGCTGCGGCAACTACGACCAGATGTGGTGCACGACGAGCCTGCGCGGCCTCGTGCACTGCGAGCTCGAGGTCGAGACGCTGAGCGAGGGCGTACACTCGGGCGACGCGAGCGGCGTCGTGCCGTCGACGTTCCGCGTGATCCGCCAGCTCCTCTCGCGCGTCGAGGACGAGGTGACGGGCGAGATCAAGATCGCCGAGCTGCACGCGCCCATCCCGGCCGAGCGCCTCGATCAGGCCCACAAGGCCGCCGTCACGCTCGGCGACGCGGTCTACGACAAGTTCCCCTTCCACGGCGCCACGCGCCCCGTCACGACCGACCGGGCCGAGCTCGTCCTCAACCGCACCTGGCGCCCGACGCTCTCGATCACCGGGGCCGAGGGCCTGCCGCTCGTCCGCGACGCCGGCAACGTGCTGCGCCCGCGCACCGCGCTGAAGCTCAGCGTGCGCCTGCCGCCGAGCGTCGACTCGGAGGCCGCCAAGACCGCGCTCGTCGCCGCGCTCACCGCCGACCCGCCGTACGGCGCGACCGTGACCGTGAAGCACGCCGAGGGCGCGGGCGGCTGGAACGCGCCGAAGGGCGCCGCGTGGCTCGACGCCTCGCTCGACAGCGCGAGTCGCGCCTACTTCGGTCAGCCCGTCATGGGCATGGGCGAGGGCGGGTCGATCCCGTTCATCGGCATGCTCGGCCGCCGCTACCCGATCGCGCAGTTCGTCATCACGGGCGTGCTCGGCCCGAAGTCGAACGCGCACGGCCCGAACGAGTTCCTGCACCTGCCCACCACGAAGAAGCTCACCTGCTGCATCGCGCAGGTGCTGCGCGACCACGCGGCGCGGTAGGCGACCCCGCCGCGCGCTCGGCCCCTCGCCACCGCAAGCGCGCGCGAGCGGTCGGGCCGCGGCGCGCGCCCCGGTGGGCCCTCGCCGGTCCTTGCTCGCCACCTCGATCCCGCCGCCAGGCTCCCTCCGCGGAGCCCCGCCTCCGTCGTGCGCGCCGCCAGGTCGAGGCGCAACCCCCGCGGGCGGCCGTCGTCGCGTCGCCCCACCGGGGCGTTGCTCTGGCCGCCGTGCGTCGTGCTACCGTCCGCGACCATGCTCGGCCGGGTGATCGTGATCGCGCTCAACACCTACCGGGAGTCGGTGCGCGCGCGCATCCTCCTCGGGCTCGCAGGCGTCGCCTTCGCCGTCGCGTTCTACTCGATCGTCGTCGGCGCCTTCACGCTCCACAACGGCGCGCGGGTGGTGAGCGACCTCGGCGCCGCGACGATCTCGGTCTTCAGCGTCGCCGTCGCCGTCGTGATCGGCGCGACGTCGCTCTACCGGGAGCTCGAGCAGAAGACGATCTTCCCCATCCTCGCGCGCCCGATCCGGCGCGGCGAGTACCTCGTCGGCAAGTACCTCGGCACGCTGCTGACGCTGGCCGTGTTCATCATGGCCGACGCCGCGCTCGTGCTGATCATCCTCGCAACGATGGCGGGCGCGTCGCTCGCGGTGGTCACGACGGTCGCCGTCGTCGCGGTCGCAGGCCTCGTGCTGCCCGGGCTGAAGTGGCCCTCGGCCTTCACGTTCGGCCCGATCCCGTGGGCGTTCGCGCTGCTCGCCGTCGCGACCGTCCTCGCCGGCAACGCGCCGGAGGAGCGCCGGGTCGTGCTCGCGTCGGGCGTGCTGACGCTGCTCGAGGTCGGCATCATCGCCGCCATCGCGACCCTGTTTTCGGCGTTTTCGACGCCGTTCCTGTCGGCGCTGCTGACGATCTGGGTCTTCCTCATCGGCCGCTCGGCCGACTCGCTCGCCCGCCTGCCGGTCAAGACGTTCGGCCCGCTCCTGCACAACCTCGGGGTCCTGCTGTCAAAGGTGTTCCCCAACCTGCAGATCTACGTGCCGCCGCGGCCGCTCCTCACCGGCGAGGCGATGAACGGCACGCTCTCGTCGCACGTCGCCCTCGCGCTCGGCATGACCGTCGCGTGGGCGGTCGGTCTCCTCGCCACCGCGAGCTTCATCTTCAAGAAGCGCGACTTCCTGTGACGCGACGCGCCCTCGCGGTCCGCGCGCTGGGTGCGGCGGCCGTGCTGGGGCTGGCCATCGGCGCCGTCTCGCTGCGCGTGGTGGCCGCCGGCGAGGCCGAGATCGCGTCCTCCACGGCCGCGCTCCGATCCGGCGACGCGCGCGAAGCCGTGGTCCACGCCCGCCGCGCCGCGGGGTGGTACGCGCCCGCCGCGCCGCACGTCCGGGTCGCGTACGGGCGCCTCGTCGCGCTCGCCTCGGCCGCGGAAGGGCTCGGCGACCGCGATCTCGCGCTCTTCGCCTGGCGCGCCGTGCGCACCGCCTCGCTCGAGACACGCTGGCTCTTCGGGGCCCCGCACGCCGACGACCGCGCCCGCGCCGACAGGGCCATCGCCCACCTCGAGGCCGCGTCGCCCCGCCCCCCCGGCAGCCGTGGGGACCCGGAGGCCGTCGTCCTGCGCAAGGCCCTCGAGGCCCTCGCCCGCGACGAGGCGCCGCGCACGGGCTGGGTCGCCGCGCTCGTGGCCGCGTTCGCGGCGTGGACGATCGGCGCGGGCGCGTTCGTCGCCCTCGGCGTCGACGCCTCGGGCCGCGTCGTCTCGCGCCGCGGCTGGCCCGCGGCCGGCGTCGCGGCCGCAGGCGTCGGGCTGTGGCTCGTGGCAATCTGGAGAGCCTGAACGATCTACCCTTCGCCCCCGATCCTGGCCGCCTTCGGCCTCTCACCCCGCCGGAGGGCGCGTCCGCCTTGACGCGGGGCCGCATGGCGCCGGATTCTGCGTCCCCTTCCCCATGGCCCGACTCATCCTCTCCAAGGACGGCCGCGAGCGCAGCATCGTGCTCGCCGCTGCGAGCGTGAGCCTCGGTCGGGCCCCGGACTGCACGATCGTGCTCGAGGACAACGCGGCGTCCAAGCGCCACTGCTCCATCGAGAAGGTCAAGGGCGCCTACGTCCTGCGCGACCTCGGCAGCACGAACGGCACCTTCCTGAACGAGCGGCAGGTCATCGCCGACATGCCGCTTCGCCACGGCGACGAGATCGTCGTCGGCGACACGCAGATTCGCTTCGAGGACGGCTACGCGGTGGGCTCGAGCATCGAGCCGCCAGCCGAGGGCGTCGTCCTGGCGCGGCTCAAGCTGCGCAAGCGGCCGGTCCTCGCCGCCGAGGCGCCGAAGCCGGCCTCGCTCCCGCCCACGACGCACGCCGGCGATCCGCCGAGCTCCGCGAAGCACCCGATCGACGGGCCGCCCGCCCCGGACACGGCGGTCAAGCCGGCGACGCCGGCCGAATCGAAACGCCAGTCGCTGCGGATGGCGCCCGTCGCAGGCCCGGCCTCGGCCGTGCCGCCCGCGCCCCACAGCCTCGCCGACCTGCTCGAGCCGATCGAGGCGACCACGCGCCTCGACAGCCTCCCCGAGCTCCTGCCGTGGGTCGAGCCCGAGGCCCCCCCACCCCCGCCCGATCGGCTGCTGGCGTTCTTCACGCTGACGCGATCGCTGCTCGCCGCGAGCGAGCCGGCCGATCTGCTCGAGGCCCTGCTCCGCGGCGCGCTGGCCCTCGCGCCGGTCGAACGCGGCGCGGTGTTCCGGATCGGCCCGGACGGCGAGCCCGTCGCCCAGCTCGCCTGCGATCGGCACGGGGTCGCGACGGCGGCGCCGGCCGCCGGGACGGTCGTCGAGAGCGTGGTGGCGCGCCGCGCGTCCGCGGTCGTTCAGGGCGCGAAGGGCGGCGATGCGGCCGCGATCCCGCTCGTCTTCCGCGCCGTGGTCCGGGGCGTCCTGTGGCTCGAGGCGCCGGCCGGCACGACGCTCGGCGACGCCGACGTCGACCTCCTCGCGCTCGCCGCCGCGCAGGCCGCGACCTTCCTCGCCGCGCTCGAACGGCCGACCGCGGGCTGACGCGTCGCCTTGACGCCCGCGCGCCCGGGGCGCAGGCCGGCCGCATGATCGCGATCCAGGCGGAGGCACCGGGCGGCGTCGAGGTCCTGAAGCTCGTCGAGGTCGACACCCCGACGCCGGGCCCGGGCCAGCTGCTCGTGCGGGTCGGCGCCGCCGGCGTGAACTTCATCGACGTCTACCAGCGCACCGGGGTCTACCCGCTGCCGCGGCCGCTGCGCCTCGGCATGGAGGGCGCGGGCGTGGTCCTGGCCGTCGGGGCCGGCGTCACGTCGGCCGCGCGCGGCGACCGCGTGGCGTGGGCCAGCGGGCAAGGCGCGTACGCCACGCACGCGATCGTCGAAGCCTCGCGCGCCGTGCCCGTCCCGGCCGCCCTCGACGAGGCCTCCGCGGCCGCGCTCGTCCTCCAGGGCATGACGGCGCACTACCTCGCGACCTCGACGTTCCCGCTGAAGCCCGGCGACACCTGCGTCGTGCACGCGGCGGCCGGCGGCGTGGGCCTCCTGCTCTGCCAGCTCGCCAAGCGCGCGGGCGCGTTCGTGATCGGCACGGCGAGCACGGCGGAGAAGGCCGCGCTCGCCCGCGGCGCCGGCGCCGACGAGGTCGTCCTCTACCGCGAGGCCAACTTCGCCGCCGAGGCGCGGCGGCTCACCGGCGGCCGCGGCGTCGACGTCGTCTACGACTCGGTCGGGCGCGACACTTTCGACGGCAGCCTCGCGTGCCTCCGGCCGCGCGGCCTGCTCGCCCTCTACGGCCAATCGAGCGGCGCCGTCGCGCCCTTCGACCCGCAGCGGCTGAACCAGGGAGGGTCGCTCTTTCTCACCCGCCCGACGCTCGGCCACTACACGGCCAGCCGCGAGGAGCTGCTCGGCCGCGCCGACGCGATCTTCGGAGGGGCCGCGCGCGGCGAGCTGCGCCTGACGATCGGCGGCACGTTCCCGCTCGGCGACGCCGCCGAGGCCCACCGGCGGCTCGAGGCGCGCGCGACGACGGGCAAGCTGCTGCTCCTGCCGTAGGCGGCGCGCCCTACCCCTCGGTGGCCCCCGGGGACTTGCGAGCGCGCAGCCGCTTCACGAGGTGCTGGACGCCCCGCGGGATCCAGATCTGCACGAGCGGGATCACCAGGCTCACGATCATCGCGAGGAAGGCCCACGCGGCCCAGAGGCCGTCGCGCGTGATGACCCAGCCCATGAAGCAGACGTTCGCCACGAGCATGCACGCGGCCCCCGAGATCACCATCGTCTTTTCGGGCCGCAGCTTCATGGAAGTGGCGCCGACGATACCACGCGCGGCGCCGACGCCGCGCCCCGCTTCGCTCGAGGCGGCAGGCGGCGCGCGCGGCGATGCGGGGGGGGTCGCCTTGCGCGATCGCCCCCGTGGAGCTAGCGTGCGCGGCTCACGTGACTGGGCTCGCGAGCGCGCTCGCAGCCCGGCGTCGCGCGGCCCACCAAGACGGGTCGGCGCGGCCCGGAACGGTGCGCACGGCGATGGACGCCGCACAGCCCGTCACGAGGACGCCGCCCGAAAGGCGTGCGTCGGCCTTCCGACCCCGCGGCAGCGAGGAACGCCACCTTCCTCCGCCGCGAGAGAGCCCGAATCATCGTGATCACCTTCCGTCCCCGGCGCAGCCGGAGCTCGTCCTCCACGTCCGCCACCAGCCCCGCCGGCGCGCCCGCCGCGCGCACCGAGCCGCGCGGCCCCTCCCACGGGCCGCGCCCGCAGGGCCGCCCGTCGCCGAACCGCGAGGGCGCCGTTCCGCGGAGCGGCGGTCAGCACCGCAGCCCGCCGCCGCCGCCCCGCGCGCCCGAGCCGCCGCCCGTCCGCCTCGGCCCGCCCTCGCCCGAGACGCTCGCGGCCATCGAGGCGTCGCCGTTCACCGCGCTCGGCCTCGTCGCGCCGCTCGTCCGCGCGATCCTCGACGAGGGCTACACCGAGCCCACGCCCGTGCAAATCGAGGTGATCCCGCACGCCCTCGCGGGGCGCGACGTCCTCGCCGCCGCGCAGACGGGCACCGGCAAGACCGCCGCGTTCGTGCTGCCGCTCCTCCAGCGGCTGGCCGAGACGAAGGCGAGCGGCCGCATCCGCGTGCTCGTGCTCACCCCGACCCGGGAGCTTGCTGCGCAGATCGCCGAGCGCATCTCCGTGTACGGCCGCTACCGCGGGCTGCGCCACGCGGTCGTCTACGGCGGTGTCAGCCAGCACGGCCAGGAGCGCGTCCTCGCGACCCAGCCCGACGTGCTCGTGGCGACGCCGGGCCGCCTGCTCGACCTGATGGCCCAGGGCGTCGTGCGCCTCGACGCCGTGACGCACTTCGTCCTCGACGAGGCCGACCGCATGCTCGACATGGGCTTCGTGCACGACGTCCGCCGCGTCACGGCCGCGCTGCCCACCGAGCGCCAGACGCTCTTCTTCTCGGCCACGATCCCGCGTGAAATCGAGCAGCTCGCCCGCGGCATGCTGCGCCCCGACCCGGCCCGCGTGTCGGTCACGCCGCAGGTGACGACGGCCGAGGGCGTCGAGCAGCACGTCGTCTTCGTCGCCAAGAACGACAAGCGCGCGATGCTCGAGACCGTCCTGAAGGACGAGGCCGTGCGCCGCGTGATCGTGTTCACCCGGACCAAGCACGGCGCCAACCGCCTGTCCGAGCAGCTCGAGAAATCCGGCATCGAGTCCGCCGCCATCCACGGCAACAAGTCGCAGGGCGCCCGCGAGCGCGCCCTCGAGGCGTTCCGCGCCGGCACGATGCGAGTCCTCGTCGCGACCGACCTCGCGGCCCGCGGCATCGACGTCGACGGCATCTCGCACGTCATCAACTTCGACCTGCCGAACGTGCCCGAGAGCTACGTGCACCGCATCGGCCGCACGGGCCGCGCCGGCGCCACGGGCCGCGCGATCTCGTTCTGCGACCACGAGGAGCGCGATCTGCTCGCCGACATCGAGCGCCTCATCCGCAAGCGCCTGCCGACCTTCGGCGGCGAGCCCCGCCCGGCCGAGGCGCCCCGCTCCGGGCCGCGCCCCGAGCAGGCGCGATCCCCGCACGCGCCGCCGCGCCGGCCGCGCGCCTTCGGCCGCGCGCGCTGAACGAGCGCACCCCTCCCGCCGCGTGACCCTCGCGGCCAGGGTGCCCGCGAGTTGGCGCGATCGCCCCGCGTCGCGTAGGGTCTCGACGATGGTCGGCCGCGCGACGACGCTCGCTGCCCTCGCGGCGCTCGCCCTGACCGGGTGCGCGCCCGCGTGGCTGCCCCCGCCGACGACGTCGGCCGATCCGGCCCTCGCGCCGGCGGCCGCCGCGCCAGCCG
>CAIVJW010000246.1 GCA_903906315.1 uncultured delta proteobacterium
CCGGCGCGCTCGCGACCGAGCGCTGGGCAGCCGCCGCGGCGGGTCGTCCCGCCGCCTGGCTCGTGTTCTGCTTGGCGAGCTGCGCCTCGAAGCTCGCGAGCTGCTGCTCGGCCCGATCGCGGTAGCCGCCGCTCTGCCGCAGCGACAGGTAGAGCTCCCGCGCCCGATCCGACTGGCCCATCGACCGGTAGCACCCCGCGGCGTCCCACATCGCGTCGGCGGCCGCGCCCGTCCCCGGAAACCGAGACGCGACCTCGTTCAGCGCGTCGACGGCGGCAGCGCAGCCTCCGCGCGACCTCGTCTCACGCGCCGCAGCCAGCGCCGCGCGCGGGTCGTCTGCGGCCCCCGCCGGGGCGTCGCCCTTCGGTCCGTCGAGCTTGTCCTTGGCTCCCGCTCGTCCTGGCGCGCGGTCCGCCGGCGCGTCGCCCCCGGTCGCCGGCGCCGCCGTGGCGGCCGCGACCCGCTCGGCAGGCGAGGGCGCCGGAGCCGCAGGCATCCGCGCCTTGCCCTCTTCGTCGTCCGGGGCCGGCGCGCCGTACTCGCGCACGCCGACCGGCGACGAGGCCACCATGCCGGGCTTCGCGCGCAGGAGCAGCATGCTCGAGCCCAGCACGAGCACCGCGACCGCCGCCATGGCGAACTCGCGCCGCATCGCGTGGCTCCCCGCCCAGGCCAGGGCCCGCACGAGCCGCCGGCCGATCGGCGTCCTGCGCTGCGCGAGGATGGCGGCGTCGAGGATCCTCCGCTCGAGGTCCTCGCTCGGCTCCTCCATCGGCAGCACCGCGACCTCGCGCGTGGCCTTGAGCCCCGCGTACGCGCCCGCGCAGCGCGCGCACCCGGCCATGTGCCGTTCGAGCGCGGCACGCGTCAGATCGTCGAGCTCGTCATAGAGCGCGTCGAGCACGTGCTGGTCGAACTTCTCGCAATCCATGGCCTGATCCCTGATCGAGTCGAACGTGAGGTCGTGCTGGGCTCAACGTAAGGCGCGGGCGTAGTCTTCGTACTCCGCGAGCGCCTGCTGGAGGCGCTCGAGGGCGTACCGCATCCGGCTCTTCACGGTGTTCTCGGGCACCCCGGTGATGTCGGCGATCTCCTTGAACGGGATGTTGGCGACCTCGCGCAGGAGAAAGACCTCGCGCTGGTCCGGCGGCAGGCTCTCCACGGCCCGCGCGATGAGCTGACCGACCTCGGTGCCGATGGCCGTGCGCTCGACCGAGGCGCCCGGTCGCGAGTCCGCCATCCGCTCGCCGAGCGTCGGCCCGTCCGCGTCGTCCGACGGCGCCGGCTGGTCGAGCGACGGATGCCTCCGCAGCGACATCTTGCGCAGGTGGTCGATGCACACGTTGCGCGCGATCGCGTACGTCCAGGTCGAGAAGCGCGCCTCGTGTTTGAAGTCCGCCGCGCTCTGGACGACCTTGACGAAGACGTCCTGCACCAGGTCCTCGGCCACCGAAGGGACCCGGATCTGCCGGAGAACGAAGTTGTACATCCCCGTCTTGTGCCGGCGGACCAGGGCGGCGAACGCATCGCGGTTGCCCCCCTGAAACCTCAGCATGAGGGCCTCGTCCGTGATGTCTTCCCGCAGCCCGGAAGCCACGATCAGACCCCCACGCCCCGGACGGCGCACCGACCGGAGCTCGCCGAGAGCTTCGCAGGGGATGTCCCACGCTCCCTTCGACGGGCGCGGGGCCGCGACGATCTGGCAAACGTCCGGTCGATCGTCACGGAAGCACGCTAGCCCATCGCCACCGGGCGCCGCGAGAGGTTTTCCCGTCCGCGGCGGGCGCGATATCGGTACGATTGCCTACGAAACCATGGAGGTCCGTTGCAACGGGCAGGGTGGGGCCACTACACTGCGCACCGGAGGCGCAAGACGCCCACCTATGCGTTGCGTTTTGCCCGGACGACGTTCACGGTTTGCTCCCGAGCGGGGGCTTTCCGACCAGAAGGGGTTCTTTCGATGCTGAGCAAGAGGCTGGCGGCCGCTGTTGGGGCGTCCTTCCTGTGTGTCGTGACCGCATTGCCCGTCTTCGCGCAGAAGGCCGGAGACCCGAAGCCGGCCGTCGCGGCGTCGGCGACCCCGGCCGCCGCCCCTGCTCCGAAGGGCGCACCGAGCGCCGCGCCATCGGCCGCAGCGTCGGCAGCTCCGGCAGCCGCGCCCGCGCCGAGCGGCGCGCCCGCCGTGGGCGCCGCAGCGCCGCCGCCAGGTCCCGCCGCGGCCGCGGCGCCAGCCCCCGCTGCCGCGCCGGCGATGGACGGGCCCACGTACGCCGTTCGGCTCCGCGATCTCGAGCAGCGGATCGACGAGCTCAAAGAGCAAATTCGCCGCAGCCACACGCGCCTGTCGCTCCTCAGCGACACCATCCTCTCGGGCGGCGGCGCGGGCTCGCGGGGGACCATCAAGTTCTCGAACGAGCTCTCGAGCGCGTTCAAGGTAACGCGCCTCCTGATCGTGCTCGACGGGGCCGTCCAGTACAACAAGACCGACCAGTCGGGGGCGCTGTCCGAGCAGGCCGAGATCCCGATCTTCAACGGTTCGATCCCGCCGGGTGACCACACCGTCCAGCTCCTGATGAACCTTCAGGGCAACGGTTACGGCGTCTTCTCGTACCTGCGCGGCTACCGCTTCGAGGTCAAATCGAGCCACTCCTTCACGGCCGTCGAGGGCAAGACGGTCACCGTGCAGGCGGTCGGCTACGAGAAGGGCGGCGTCACCACGCCGCTCGAGGAGCGGCCGGCCATCCGCTACGTCGAGAAGGTCCAGGCGGGCCTCGCCGACTCCGGCCCCGTCCCCGCCGCGCCGGCGGTCCCTGCCGCAGCCCCTGCGGCGGCGCCCAAGTGACCTTTCTCCCCGGGCAGCGGAGCGTCGCGCTCCGAGGCCGCGTTCCCTTGGCCTACGAGCAGGTGCCGACCGATGACACATAGGACGAGATGGAGCGGGGGCGCGAGGCTCCTCGGGCTCTTGGCAGGGTTGGGCGGGCTCGTCGCGGCGCCCGGGGCCGCGCACGCCGTGAGCGCGGACGCCGCCTATGGCTCCGCGTCGCAGACGATCGCGTCCGTGACCGCCGGCCTCGGCCAGATCCAATCTGCCATCCAGAAGTCGCGGGGTTCCGAGCGCTCGCCTGAGCAACGCCTCGCCGACGCCCAGCTGCTGATGGGGTCGAAGGACTACCCGCGCGCCGCGACGACGCTAAACGAGGTGGTCGAGAAGTACCCGAACCACCCGACCGTGTTTGCCGACGGCATGACGCTCCTCGGCGAGACGTACTTCCGGTCGAAGCAGTACCTCTCCGCGCGCCGCGTCTTCAAGCAGGTGGTCGGGCGATCCGCCGAGTCGCGATTCGCTCCCTACCAGGGAAAGGCGCTCGAGCGCCTCCTCGACATTGCGCTTCGCCTCAAGGACTGGAAGGCCCTCGACGAGGTCCTGTCGCAGATGAGCTCCGCGCCTGCGGGCGCGTCGGGAGGCCTCGCCTACGCACGAGGCAAGGGCCTGTTGGCGAAGAAGGACTTCGGCGGCGCCCGCTCGGCGCTCGGCCAGGTCGACGCGCGCAGCGAGTACTTGCACCAGGCCAAGTACTTGCTCGCGCTCATCGCGGTGAAGGAGGCGACGCCGCCAGCGCCGGCCGTGAAGGAAGGCGAGGCCCCGCCGCCGGCGCCGCCGACGCGGTACGTCACGGCCGTGAGCGCATTCCAGCAGGTCACCCAGCTCCCGCCCGACACGACCGAGCACCGGCGCGTGATCGATCTGGCCTGGATGGCCATCGGCCGCCTGCTCTACGAGACGGACCAGTGGGCACAGGCCGTGCTCGCGTACAACCACATCGATCGCGCCTCTCCCGAGTTCGGGACGATGCTCTACGAGCTCGCCTGGGTGTACGTCCGTTTGGGCGACCCCGAGCGCGCTCAGCGCGCCCTCGAGGTCCTCGCGATCGCGGACCCGAACAGCCAGAACATCGCCGATGGCCAGCTCCTGCGCGCCGACCTGATGCTGCGCTCCGGCCAGTTCGACAAGTCTCTGAAGGTCTACGAGATGGTGCGCGGCACCTACGACCCGATGCGCGCGAAGGTCGACGCCTTCCTCGGCTCGACGAGTGACCCGGCCGTTTACTACGACAAGCTCAGCCAGGAGCAGCTGGAGGCGCTCGACTCGACGTCGATCGTGCCGCCCCTCTCCGTGCAGTGGGCTCGCGACGCCGAGGATGGCCCCGCGGCCTTCGCCGTGATCGATGACGTGCAGCAGTGCCGCGATCTGATCAAGCAGTCGAACGATCTCGTCGAGCGCCTCAACGCCGTGCTCAGCTCGCCGAATCGCGTCCGCGCGTTTCCGGAGCTGCTCGCCGGCGAGGAGAAGGCCCTCAGCCTCCTGAACCGCGTGTCCCAGGCCCGGCTCGCCTTGGGGCAGGGGCTCGACGCCGTCGACGAGACGGCGCTCTCCGGCGAGATTGGTACGTGGCGCGCGAAGCGACGCGCCCTCGAGAAGCGCCTTCAGATGATCCCGGTCAGCGAGGCCGACTTCTTGGAGCGCGACAGCCAGGCCACGAAGCAGTGGAACCAGGTCTCGCAGGCGCTGCAGCGGCTGAACCTCCAGGTCGACACGTTGCAGGCGACGGTGAACGGCCTGCGCAAGGTCCTCCACGAAGCGCCTCAGGCCGGCGTCGTCCGCGATCCCCCGACCGTGCAGCGCTTCGAGGACGAGCTCGTCCAGAACGAGCGCGACCTCAGCCTTTACCGCAAGCAGCTCGACGGCCTCCACAAGATGGTGGGCGTCGGCAAGGTGCAGGTCGGCTTCGGCGATCAGCGCTTCGTCGAGGACGCCGAGGTGCGACGCGCCTACCGCGAGGCGCTGGGCAAGGAGGTCGAGCTCGCCGCCGCCGGCCAGTCCGGCCCGAAGCTCGCCGCGTTCGCGCAGAAGGCCGCACCCGTGCTGCGCGGCGCAGACGAAGCGGACGCCAGCATTCAGGCTTCGCTCGCACAGCTGGAAGGCGAGGTCCGTAGGCAGTCGACCGGGATGGCCGAGTCCGTCGCCCGCGAGACCGCGGCGATGGTCTCGTACTCGGTCCGCCTCGACGAGCTCGACCAGCAGGCGCGTCTCGTCGTCGGCGAGGTCGCGATGCGAAACTTCGGGCTCGTCCGAGATCGCCTCAAGAACATCGTCCTGCGAGCCGATGTCGGCATCACCGAGGAGGCGTGGGAGCTCCGCGAGGAGCAGGTCACCCGCGTGCGCAACCTCCAGATCGAGCGTGCTCGGGAAGACCGCCTTCTCAAGGAGGAGCTGAACGAGGTGCTCGACGACAGCGGAGATCAGGAGGACGAGAAGTGAAATCGGGTCGTAGCATGAGGACCCTCCGCGTCCGCGCCGCGCTTGCTCTGGCGAGCCTCACCCTCGGGGTCGCCCTCGCTCCCGGCGCCTACTCGCAACCGGCAGCGAAGGCCCCTCAGGGCGCCGGCGCGAAGCCCGCGAAGCCCGCGAAGCCCGCGAAGCCCGCGAAGCCGGTCGCCGCGCCCAAGAAGGGGGCGCCCGGTGCCGCAGGCTCCGCGACGCCTGCTGCCCCTCCGGCCGCCGGTTCCGAGGCGCCGCCGCCCGTCGCCTCGGCGAGCCCCGCGCCCGCCGCTTCCGCCGTGCCGGAGCCCGCCGGCGCCGTGCGCAAACAGGCGCCGCCTCCCGCCCCGCCCACGCCGCTGCAGGTCGCCGCCCTCAAGGAGCTCGGCGACGAGGCCGACTCCTACGAAAAGGCCGCGCGCGACTACCGCGGCGCGATCACGCGCATCGTGCAGCACCATTACGAGGACCGGCGCCGCCGCATCCTGACGTCGCTCGACTCCGAGATCGTCATCGAGAAGAAGGGCCTGCGCGACGCGCGCGAGGAGGCCATCCGGCGGCTCGAGGTCTTCGTGCAGCGCTACAGCGGCGCGAACGCCCATCCGGAGAACTCCCCGGACGCGATGTTCCGCCTCGCCGCGCTCTACGAGGAGCGCGCGCGCAACGACACCGACTCGGCCGAGGAGCTCGCCTCCGGGCTGAGGCCCGCTATCGCCCTCTACAAGCGGGTACTTCGGGAGTTCCCCGCGTACCGCGAGCTCGCGGGCATCTACTACTACCTCGGGCACGCGCTCAACGACTCCGAGCGGGTCCCGGAGGCGCAGCAGGTCTGGCGCTCGCTCGTCTGCCGTAACTACTTCAAGTATCCGGTCGAGCCCGACAAGAAGGACCCCGAGCGCGACGCCGTCGGCCGCCTGCCGCAGGACCACGACAGCGACTACTGGACGGGCTGGGAGAACCGGCACCCGATGCCGATCGGCGCGTCCAAGGGCAAGGCGCCGGCGCGGCCCAATCTCCGCACCAAGAGGCAGCTGGAGAAGGAGACCGAGGCGGCGGCCGGGGACGAGCTCTCGTACAAGAGCCCGTACCCCGCCGATTGCGCCCCCATTCCTCAGAAGACGCCCGCTGGCACCGACCCGCGCTACGTCGCCGAGGTGTGGTGGCAGATCGGCGACTGGCACTTCAACGAGCGCGACCCGAACGGGGGCCCGTTCAACCTGAACCGCGCCGACACGGCGTACCAGCGCTCGCTCGTCTACAAGAAGCCGCCCGTGCACGGCGTCGCGATGTACAAGCTGGCGTGGACGTACTTCAAGCAGCAGCGCTACGAGACGAGCGTGCGGCAGTTCGTCGAGCTGCTCAAGTACACCGACCAGATGGAGAAGGAGACCGGTGACCCGGGCACCGACTTCCGCTCCGAGGCGTACACGTACATTGCCGGGTCGCTGACCTACCTCGACTTCGTCGGTCCGGCCGGAGACGAGCCGTTCGTCGCGCGCAACGACGTCCTCGACACCGAGCAGGACCCGCGCATCGCCGAGCAGAAGATGCACATCGCGATCGAGCGCGTTCAGAATGGCGCGCTGGTCCCGCAGGACCGCAAGTGGTCCGTGGACGTCTACAAGGCGCTCTCGCAGGAATACAAGGACCTCAATCAATATCGAAACACGATCGAGGTCAGCGAGCTCATCCTCAAGAAGTGGCCGATGCACCGCGACGCGCCCGCGATGCAAAACCAGATCGCGGACATCTACGACACGCTGACGTCCCAGTCGCGTGAGGGCACCGAGGAGCGCAAGCTGAACTCGGCGAGGGCGCTCGAGGCCCGCACGAAGCTCGCCGCCTACGTCGGCATGACCCCGTGGGTCGAGGCCAACAAGGACGACCCCGAGGCCATTCAGACGGCCGAGCGGCTCGTTCGCGGCGGGCTCCGTCGCGCTGCGGCCGACCACACCAATGCCGGCAGCTCGCTCGTCCAGCAAGCGCTCCCCATGGGCGACAAGGACGCGCGCGACGCGGTCTTCGAGCGCGCGCTGTCCGAGTACCGCCTCGCGGCGCAGGGGTGGAGCGGCTACGTCTCGCAGGACGAGAACGCGCCGGATGCGTACGAGAGCCGCTACTGGGTGGCCGACGCCCAGCACATGATCGTCGTGATCACGGTCGCGATGGATCGCACGCCGACCGTGAACGAGATCGACGCCGCTCGCCGCAGCGCCGTCGCCGTGCGCGACTCGAACGAGGACGACAAGTACCTGCAGCCGGCCGCCGTCATGGCCGTCGACATCGCCTACCAGGCGCTCCTCGACCAGTACAAGCAGTTCAAGCGCTCGTCGGGCTCGCAAGGCGTCGAGGAGCGGACGAAGATCAAGATCGAGGGCGAGGCCGAGCAGCAGAAGGTGGTCACCGAGGCCGTGCCGCCGGCGGTCATCTCGCTCGTGTCGGCGCGCGACGAGTACATCCAGCGGGTGCCGCCTCCCTCCGACGCCTCGTTCAAGAACATCGAGCTCTACGGCTTCCAGAACGCGGACACGTACTTCACGTACGGGCAGTTCGCGGAGGCTCGCAAGCGCTTCGACCCCATCTACAAGGAGCAGTGCGGCAAGACCGAGTGGGGCTACAAGGCGTGGGAGCGGCTCACGACGATGTCGAACCTCGAGAACAACGTCGAGGAGAGCCGCAAGCTCGCCGAGGCGGTGGTCGCGAAGAGCTGCGCCGTGACGCAGGAGCAGAAGGTCGCCGAGGGTGACATCTCCAAGCGCACCATCTCGGGCGGCTACTACCTCGACGCATTCAAGGCCTTCGAGAAGGCCGAGAAGATGGCCGACGGGCCCGAGAAGCAGAAGGCCTACCGCGAAGCCGCCGCGCTCTACAAGGTCGCGCTCGAGAAGGCTCCCGCTCGTGACGAGGCGCCCGAGGCCGCGATGAACGGAGCCTACTCGTACAAGAAGGTCGGAGAGTACGACCAGGCCATCTCGATGTACGAGCTCTTCATCAAGGAGTACGGCAACGAGGACAACCTCAAGAAGCTCGAGAAGGGCGACACGGAGTCCAAGCCGCCGAAGGCGCCGGACTCCAAGCGCTACGGCGAGCGCGTGAAGTACCTCAAGGACGCGTACGACGCGCTCAGCTCGAGCTACGTGCTCTTCTTCAACTACCGCCAGGCAGCGGAGAGCTACGAGACGATCGCGAAGAACAAGCGCTTCGAGCAGGCCGCGCGCCGCGACGCCGCTCGCAACGCGGTGCTCCTCTACGCGAACATCGGCGACCGAGACAAGATGATCTCGACGCGGCAGGCGTTCATGGAGCTCCAGCCGCCGGCGGAGCAGAAGGCCGACATCGACTTCCTCGTCGCCTCCGCCGACCTGAAGGCGTGGGACGAGACCGGGCCCGACGATGGGGCGAACCAGGTCGCGCGCGTGAAGGCCCTCGGCGCGATGCAGGGCTACTACACCGCGAACAAGGCCAACTCGGCAGCCTCGCAGTTCGTCGTGCAGGCCGCGTATCACGCGGCGAAGCTGTTCAAGGCCGGCCGCGACGCGAACAAGAACAAGGACTGGTGCAAGAACACGCGCGACGCCTTCGACCGCCATCGGACGACGGTCGGCTTGCAGGACGGCAAGAGCAAGGCGATGGGCAGCGCGGAGGCCGACATGGCGGCCGAGTGCGCGTACGGCGCGGTCGAGGAACGCATCAAGGCCGAGTTCGACTACGAAACCGGCCACCACCGCTTCGCGGGCGTCATCGACAAGGTCAAGAAGGCCTTCGACGAGGACCTCAAGAAGGCGAACGACGTCTACTTCAAGGAGCTTCAGTCGGTGATCACGGGCTACGCGTCGCGCAACTGGTCGGTCGCCGCGCGCGCCCGCCAGGGCTCGCTGTACGACTCGTGCCGGACGGGGCTCTTCAACGCGCGCCCGCCGGGCCTCAAGCTCTACACCGAGAAGGAGGAGAAGCTCTTGAAGCTCGCCGAGACGAGCGATAGCGACGCCCTGCAGCAACAGGCCGACGCGATCCGGCAGAAACGCCGTGAGGACTGGCGCTCGGCGCGCGAGCGTTCGCTCAACGACGCCGACCAGGCGATGGTGAAGTTCTACACGGAGTCGATCGTCTGGTCGAAGGCGTACAAGGTTCGCAACCACGCCGTGGACTACGCCATTCAACGGCTCGCCTTCTTCACCGACATCGTCGGCGACGCGAAGATGCGCGAATGGACGCAGGGCATCCTCGACCCGGAGACGCAGAAGCCGTTCGAGTACTCCGACGGCATGTTCCTCCGCACGCGGCCCGGCATGACGCCGCCGCTGGCCCCCGATGGTCTGCCGGCCCCGCTCCCGGTGGTGCCGCAATGAGCGCCGTTCGATTCGCCCGCGCGACGCTCCTCGCGATCGTCGTCCCCCTCGCGGCGTCCTGCGCTGACGAGGTGACGCCCGTCGCGAAGACTCCGGCGAACCTTCCGGGATCCGGCGTTCCCGCGCAGCCACCCGTGGTCGGCATGTCCGACACGCCGAGCTCGGTGAAGGTCGGCGACGCTCCGCCGGCTCCCGTTCCGTCGAACCTCAGCGGTGCAGCGATCGGCACGTACCAGCAGGCCCTCGCGGCCTTTGCTCGGGGCGAGCTTCTGCAGGCCAAGGCCCTCTTCACCCAGGTGACGCGCGAGGACCCGAGGGCTCACCAGGCCTTCTACTCGCTCGGCGTCGTGCAGGAGCGGTTGCGCGATACGGGTGCAGGCTCGAGCTACCGCGAGGCGTTTGGGCTGGTGTCGACCTACGAGCCCGCCATCGTCGCGTACGGCGTCTTTCAGGCGCGCAAGGGCAACGCGAGTGATGCCGATCGGTTCCTCACCGAGAAGCACGCCTCGATGCCCAAGTCTGCGGCGATCGCGGCGGCGCTCGCCGAGGTCAAGTCGATCGAAAAGGACACCGGTTCGGCGCAGCGCTTGGCACAAGAGGCGCTCAAGCTCAATCCGGACTACCGGCCGGCGATGGTCACGATCGCGCGGGATCACTTTCGCAATCGGCGGCTCGATCTCGCGATCTACGCGCTCCAGTCCATCCTCGACGGCTTCGGCGCCGAGAACCCGCCGCGCGACCCGAACAACGCGGAGGCGCGTCTGCTTCGTGGCCTCATCTGGCGCGAGCAGGGCAACCGCGCCGGGGCCATCGACGAGTTCCGTCGAGCGGTCACGCTGCGCCCCGACCTCGTCGAGGCGCGCGTGCAGCTCGCGACGTTCCTGCTCGAGGCGGGCAACGCCGACGAGGCGAAGCCGATCCTCGAGGGAGCGCTCGCGTTCGACTCCGAGCACGTCGCCGCCCACCTGAACCTCGGCGATGCGTTCCGCCTCCTCGGGAACTACCCCGAGGCGAAGAAGCATTTCGAGTGGGTCCTCGCCCACGACGCGAGTCTCCCGCAGGTGCACTACGACCTGGGTCTCATGTACCTGTTCGCTCCGAGCATCCCCGGGATGACCGCAAGCCAGCAGGTTTCCGAGGCCACGAAGGAGCTCAAGCGATTTCAGGACCTCCGCAAGAAGGGCGAGGCCGACGACTCGGACGAGCTCCTCAACCGCGCGAAGCTGAAGGAAGGCGAGCTCGCCGCCGCGAAGGCTGCCGCCGAGGCCCCGCCGCCGGCGCCGAGCGCGACCCCGAGCGCAGCCCCGAGCGCAGCGCCGAGCGCAGCGCCGAGCGCAGCGCCGAGCGCAGCCCCGACTGCAGCCCCCGCGGTCCCTTCGGCGCAGCCCGACGCGCCTCCTCCGCCTCCGCCTCCGCCTCCGCCCGCCCCTTCGGCGCCGGAAGCCGATGGCGGGGTCGTCGTTCCCTTCTGAGCACCAGCGGCGCGGATTGCGCGCCCGGACGAGGTTCATGATGCGCATCGCAACGACGTTCGGACTCGGTGCTCTGGCCGCCTTCCTCGCGCTCGCCGCGTCTTCGACCGCGTCGGCGCAGGACAAGGGCAAAGGGGCGACCACGCAGCGCGGAGTGATCACCCTCGCGGAGATCACGATCACCGGCCGCATCCAGAAGCCCATCGCCGCCGTCGACGTGAGCCGCATCCAGCCGAAGCTCACGCTAGCGGAGCTTCGTCAGCCTTTCCTCGACCGCATCGAGCAGGCGATCCTCAAGGACCCGTTCTGAACCGTCTCGCTCGACCGTGAAGGATGGGCGCGCTCTTCGTGGTCGCCGCCACGCTGCTGGCGGGGGCTTGCATCGCCTTGGCTGGCGGCCAGGTGGCGCGCGTCTCGCGCGCTCGCCCGTCGGAGATCGACGCGCTCCGGTCGGCCCTTCGACGTCTGCCCTTCGACGCACGCGCCGCCGCGCTGGCCGAGCGGGCCCAGGACTCCGGTTGGCTTCGGGAGCTCGGCGAGGGACTGCGTGACGCTACGTCGCCCAGCACCCGCGTCGCTGCAGCCAACGACGTGCTCGGTGACGTGGCCCGGACGCTCGACGCTGGCGCCGCCTGGCCGTCTGCAGCGGTGCGCCTCGCAGCGTTTGGTGGGCTCCTGCTGGTTGCGCTCGGCCTCCTCGCCGATGCCGGCGCGGTCGTCGTCACGTTGGTGGCAGGCCTCGCCGGTGTCGCCGCGGTCCTCGCTGCGGTCGCCGGGCAGCGCGCTCGGCGGGCGTCCGCCGCGCTTCGTGAAGCCATCGATGACCTCGTCGCGCTCTGCGCTCCACCCGAGGACCGGGCCGACCCGGTCGAGAGGGCGCCACGGCGAGGCCGCCGATCGGGCCGTCTTTGAGGCGTGTCAATGCGACCGCGCTTCGAGGCAGCGACCGACCTCGCGAAGAGGTGCGGCCCAGTCTGGACCGGTCACACCCGTCCGTGTAACCTCGCCGGGAACTTTCGCTCGCGCGTGTTGACCATGAGCCTGTAGGGACGCGGTCCTCGCGCCCGATTCGCTGGAGGCCTCTCGAAATGACGCAGCCGAACATCGCCCTGTCGACCCGCCCCGGGCAGATGACCGCCGTGATGCGGGCCATGTCGCAGGCGACCGGGCCGAAGGTGCTCCGCATCGGCTTGGTTCAGGGCGGAAAGGTGATCGAGGAGCGCGTCATCAAGCAGCGCTCCCACGTCACGATCGGCCCCAGCGAAAAGAGCATGTTCGTCATCCCGAGCAAGAACATCCCGCCGAATTTCCGGCTGTTCGAACTCGCGGGTGGGGAATATTTCCTCAACTTTCTCGACGGAATGAGCGGTCGCGTCGCCCTGAAGACGGGCATCAGCGACCTCGCCGCGCTCCGCGGTCAGGCGAAGCGCGTGCAGTTCGGCAACGTGCAGGCCTACCAGACCGCGCTCAGCGAGGAGGCGCGCGGCAAGGTCGTCATCGGCGAGACGACGTTCCTCTTCCAGTTCGTCGCGCCGCCGCCGGTGATGCCGAAGCCGCAGCTGCCGGTGTCTGTCAAGCAGGGGTTCGCGTCGGAGATCGACTGGACCACGACGATCATCGCGGCCTTCTCGTTCCTGTTTCACTTCGGCGCGATCGGTTCGGTGTACTCCGACTGGATGGACCCGGTGATCGACGACGAGGTCGACGTCGCGCAGTTGCTCGAGTCGGTGAAGCAACTTCCGCCGCCGCCGCCGGTCGAGCAGCCGAAGGAGACGAACGACGCGCCGCAGGCGAGCGCCGCGGCGGCCGAGGCTCCGAAGCCGAGCGGTGCCTCCGGTGGCGCGAGCAAGACGGCCGGCGGGGGCAGCATGAGCGACGCGAGGAAGACTCAGATCTCGAACGAGCTCGCCCAGCTCGACGTGCAGATGCTCGGCGCCCTGAACAGCAGCGGCTCCGCCACGCAGGGAGTGCTCAACAACGGCGAGGTGCCGACGGGCTTGCTCGACAACGCGGCGGCCTCGGGGGTAGGCGTCGGGCGCGGCGGCATCGCGGGTCTCAACATGGGCAACGGCTCGGGCGGAACGGTCCGACCGGGGCAGCTCGGTGGCGGGCTCGGCGCCGTCGGCAACACCGCGGCGGGCGCGCCGGCGGGTGTCGGCTCGGCAGCGGCGGTCCGTGGGCCTGTCGGCAACGCGTCGATCGGCGGCGCCGCCGTGTCCGGCGGTAGCGTCGCCAATGCGTCGTCCGTCGTGGCGGGCATGGCTGCGGGCTTCCGCCGTTGCTACAACAAGGGCCTGCAGGAGGACCCCGGGATGAAGGGCTCCGTCCGCATCACCGCCAAGATCGGTCCGAACGGCGAGGTGCTCGGCGCGAGCCCGTCGGGCGGTGGCGGGCTGTCCGGCACGGTCATCGGCTGCGTCACGGGGCGCGTCTCGAGCGCTCAGTTCGCGCCACCCGAAGGCGGAGGCGCAACGATCGTGATCCCCGTGACCTTCGTAAGTCAGTAGGAGGCCGACGGTCTCGTTTCCGAGGGCTGGCTCGCTCAGGCGGCCGGCCCTCGGGCGTTTCGGGGCGAAGGCTGATCGGGTCCGGCGCTCTCAGCTTCCTCCCTCCCTCGATCGTTCGCCGGGGGTGAATGATCCACGGCGGGGTGGCAACCGACAGGTCGAGTGGGAATGGGCGCCGACGAAGATTCGCAGACTCAACCCTCAAGGGCCCGGCTCTGCGCCCGTTAGAACGAACGGTTCCCTGCGTTGACACCCACACCTCCGCCTTCTATAGTGGCCGCGCCCCGAACGGAGGCCTGAATGCGTCGAGAATTGATCGTTCGTACATCTGCGGCTGCTCTCGCGCTGCTCGTCGGCACCGGGTTCGCGGCGGCGCAAACGCCCGTGCCGGCGCCGGCTCCTCCGGCGGCAGCCCAGGCCGGGCTCGCGCGCCAGGTCAACCTCAGCCCCGTCGAGCAGATGGCGCAGGCGGACGGCATCATCGCCCGCATGGACGCCGCCGGCACGATGGTTCGCCGTCAGCTGGACACCGCGCGCAAGCAGCGCGACGTCGTGAAGACGCTGTGTCTCAACGACAAGCTGAACCAGCTCGACGTCGCCATCCGCTCGGCGCGGGACCGCAAGGGGTCGCTCGCCGCCGCGGTGGCCCGGAACGACGCGGATCTCTCCGCCCACGAGTTCACCATTCTCTCGGTCTTGCGCCAGAGGACGGATCAGCTTACAGCGGAGGCGAACCAGTGCATCGGTATCACGGAGACCTTCATCGGCGAGAAGGCCGAGGTCACCGTGCAGATCGAAGCGAACATGCCGACGGAGGATCCTTCGATGTATCCTTCCACCAGCGTGATCGTTCAGCCCCCCGCGTGCAGTAGCTGCGTCCAGTAATTCCGCAGTCGTTCCTTCGACTCCCGCCGCACGACTCGTAGTTGTTCGGCATGCTGGTCCCTCACATAAGTTCGAGGTCGGCTCCGGCCGGCTTCATGCGCAGCGCCCGTCGGGCGCAGCGACTTAGCTGCCATGCATGCGGCAGCCCGACGGAGCGCCGACCCCTCGATCAGCCGATGAACCGAACTGCCTCCATCATCACGGCTGTACTCGCCTCCTTCTTGCTTCCGGCGGTCGCGAGCGCCCAGGATCAGCCCTGGCTCAAAGACCGGAAGTACACCGAAGGCATCGGCGCACGCGTCGGTGATTTCGAGTTGCACCCCGGCCTCGCGGCCGAGTTCGGGTACGACTCGAACTACTTCCTTCGGGGCGACAAGACCATCGCGCAGACGGGAGCGAACGAGTCGCCCGCGAAGGCGCTGAAGCTGCGCCTGACTCCGTCCTTCTCGGTTTCTTCGCTAAGTCCCCAGCGGCGACAGGCTGCGCCGGGGGCACCGCCGCCCGACGTCGAATTCCGCGGCGGCATTTCTGCGACCTACAACGAGTTCTTTCCGGTCAGCGGAACCGATGCGGTGAAGGACCTGTTGAGGTCCCAGCGCAACGTCGGCGGTGCGCTCGACCTGGCGCTCTCGATCCTGCCGGCCCGGCCGTGGTCCGGCGTCCTGAGCGCGGATCTCGTGCGCGATGTCCTTCCCACGAACACGGGCATCACGGAGTACAGCTTCAACCGGGTCATGCCTCGCGGTGCCGCCGAGCTCGCTTTCCAGCCCGGGGGCGGGCTCTTCGATTGGCGGCTCGGGTACCAGTTTTCCGGCACCTTCTTCGAGTCGAGCGACCTCGCCGGCCTGACGAACTTGGGGCATCGGATCCAGACGCGCGGTCGCTGGCGTTTCCTGCCGCGAACCGCTCTGGTCTATGACGGGCGCTTCGACTTCATTTCCTACCCGTCGAAGTCGGTGACGTCGGGGCTGAGCGGCAAGACGAACTCGCACCCGATACGGGCGACGTTCGGGCTCAACGGGCTCATCACCTCGAGCGTCGCGCTCACCGTCATGGCGGGTTGGGGTGCGAGCTTCTACGAGCCGAAGGGGCAACAGGACTTCGACAGCGTCATCGGCACGGCCGAGGTTCGCTGGTTCCTCACGCCCAACCCCCAGTCGCAGCCCTCGGCCGCGACGCTGGCCCTGTCGTCGCTCGCGGTCGGGTTTCAGCGGGACTTCTTCGACAGCTACATCGGGACGTACTTCGAGCGAGATCGCGGCTACCTGAACTTCTCGTACTTCTTCGGCGGTCGCTTCCTCCTCATGCTCGACGGTGGCGCCGCGGCCATCCGCTACCCGACGATGACGGCGCTGAATGCGACGAAGCCGTTCACCGATGTTCGCGTCGATGGCTCGGCGTTCGGCGAGCTTCGTTTGGCTGACTCGTTCGGTATCAACGCGACCGTGCGGTATGCGCACAACCTGAGCAACACGGTCATCAACATCGGCACCGGGTTCGACGAGCTGCAGTGGCAGCGATTCGAGACCTACCTCGGCGTGCGCTGGTTCCTGTGAGGCGCCTCGCCGTCGTCGTGCTGGTCGGCGCGGCGCTCGCGGGGTGCTCGTCGCCACCGAGGCGGTTCGACCTGCCGCCTGCGGTCGAGATGAAGACCATCGGGCCGGACGACATCTTCGAGATCCGGATCGTCGGTGAGGACAAGCTCCCGACGATGTACACGGTGGCGCCGGATGGCACGGTGGATTTGCCGTACATCAAGCGGTTGAAGGTTTCCGGGCTCGAGCCGCAGCAGATCGCGGAGCTCGTTCGCGATCAGCTGATCGCGCAGCAGATCCTGGGTGACCCCACGGTCTCGATCTCCGTGAAGGAGTATCGGTCGAAGAAGGTCGAGGTCTTCGGCGAGGTGCTCAAGCCGTCGTCGCTGTCGCTCGAGCCGGGGATGACGCTGCTTCGCGCGATCTCGCAGGCTGGCGGGTTCAACACGATCGCGGACAAGAACCGCGTCACCTTGCGCCGGCGACTGCGCGATGGATCGGTGAAGTCGGTCGATGTGTCGGTGTCCGACATCGCGGACAACCGGATTCAGGACGTCGTGCTTCAGGCGGGCGATACCGTTTACGTGCAGCAGCGCGTGTTCTGAACGCGCCTTCGCCTCCGGGCGATGGTCGGGGGGGCGGCTGGACGGGCGGGGGGCGTGGGCTGCCGATTGCGCGCCGTCGCCGCGGGGCGACTGGCGCGCGAGACCGGGCCGTGGTCAGTGCTTGCGGGAGAGCAGGAACGTCTTCTGGCCCGTGGCCGGATCGGCCGTTGGCGGCTCGATTTTGAGCATTTCGAGCGAAACTTCGCGCACGCGGCCGTCGCGCTCTTGCCGCAGGCGGATGCGTTCGCCGTCCGAGGCGATGATCGTGCATTCGCCGAAGTGGAAGTGCGTCGCGCGATCGCCGACCTCCGGGTAGACCTCCGTCGAGTCCTCGCGCGCGCGACGCCGGAGCGGGGTGGGCGGGGTGTGCATCTCGACGGTGGTGACCGGGGCGGGCGGGCGAGCGGGCTCGACGCGGGCGGGCTCGGGGGGGGGCTCGGCGCGCGGCGGCGCGGGGAGCTCGCGGACGGGGTCCGCCGGGCGCGGAGGGGGCTCGGGACGGACCGGGCTGGGCGTGCGCGGAGGCTCGGCTGCGTGTGGAGTCGGGTCGAGTCGCGCGGCCGCTGCGCGCGCGGGCTCGGTGGGCGACGGGTCCGGGCGGGCCGGCTGGGCCGGGAGCGGCCGGGGGGTCGCTGCCGCGAGCGTCGCGCCGCCGGTGCGCGAGTCGTCGATACGGGCCAGCTGTGCGTCCTCGAACGCCGTGACGAGCAGCTCGAGGCCGAATGCGCGCGCCCAGACGAGCTCACCGCCGCAAATCTCCTGGCCGAGGTCCGTTTCGCGCGCGAGGGTGACCGTGAGGCGCACGGAGCCGGCGCCGTCGCGCGTCGCTAGGTTGCCAGTGAGCGAGACGACGTTGCACCGGCCTTCGATCCGCCGCACGCGCAGCGGCCCACCGAGTGGGTCGATCACCGCGAGCTCGGCGGCGTCGAGCGCACCGAGACCCGTGATCCAGCCCGACGTCGCCTCGACCTCGTCCAGCGTGCGTTGGAGGGCGCCGGGTAGCTCTTCGTCGCGCTGCAACCGGACCACGAGGTGACGCGTGCGGCGAGACTCGGTGACGATCATCTAGGCTTCTTCTCCTGGGGGGAGCGCGGTCGTGGCGCAGCGGATTTCTGCGGCACGGACGCGCGCGACGGAGCGCTCGCAGGAGGCGGCGCGGCCGCTTCCTGCGGTCGCGGGGGGATGGCGGCGGGCGACCCCGGGGGGGCGCGACGGACGGTGATCTCGATCTGCGAGGCTGAGGGGGAGCGCTTGGCATCGGGCTCGCCGGCGGCGGCGGTGATGAGGTCCTTCGGGATGCCAGCGCTCGCGAGCGCGTCGCGGACGGCGGAAGCGCGCGAGGACGCGAGGTCGACGGCGCGGTCGGAGCCGTCGCTGGGGCGATCGGGCCACGTCTCGATGAGGACGGACTCGAGGGGGGCGCGGCCACGCGCCAGCTGCGCCGCCATGCGCAGCTGTTTGGCCTGATCGGGGCCGAGGTCGGCGCGGCCGGCGCGGAAGCGCGCGGGGCGATCGATGACGAGGCGGTCGCCCGACCAGCTCACGAGGGAGCGCGCGCCGGGCTCGGGGCAGCCGTCGTCGTCGGCGTTGCCGTCGATGGTCTCCGGCGTCAGCGGGCAGGCATCCGCGGCGTCGAGCACGCCGTCGCCATCGTTGTCGGGCTCGGGGCAGCCGTCGTCGTCCTCGAAGCCGTCGCGGTCCTCTGCGGCGCCGGGGCAGCGATCGAGCGCGTCGATGGTGCCGTCGCCGTCGTTGTCGGGGTCGGGGCAGCCGTCCTCGTCCTGGAAGCCGTCCTTGTCCTCGGCCTCCTCCGGGCACTTGTCGACGTTGTCCATGATGCCGTCGCCGTCGCTGTCGGTCTTGTCGAACGGGCAGCCGTCGTCGGGCTTGGGCGGCAGGCCGTCCTCCGGATCGAACGGGCAGGCGTCGCGGATGTCGGGGATGCCGTCGTGGTCGTTGTCGTGGTCGGGGCAGCCGTCCTCGTCCTGGAAGCCGTCGAAGTCCTCAGGCTCGTTCGGGCAGCGATCCC
>CAIVJW010000247.1 GCA_903906315.1 uncultured delta proteobacterium
CGTCGCCGAGGCGCAGGACGAGCGTCGGGACGAGCTCGAGCGCGACGACGAGCACCTCGGCGAAGCGGCGCCCGCGCGTGCCGCGCAGCCTCGCGAGCGCCTCGGCGGGCGGGAAGCGCGCCATCACGGCGGCGCCGAGCAGGACGATCGCGACGGCGCGCGCGAGCATCGTGGTCGCGGCGAGCGCGCCCGCGAAGGACACGGCCTGCCCGGCGAGGCGCGCGTCGCGCGGCCCGAGCCACAGGCCGAAGAGGGCCAGGACGGCGCCCGTCACGAGCCAGCGAGCCGGCCGCCCTAGCGCGCGCGCGACGCTTCGATCCAGGGCGAACGCGAGCGCGACGAGGGCGAGGCCGAGCGGCCCGTGGAGGGCGGCGCGCGCGGTGGAGAGCGCGACGAGGAGCACGATGGAGAGGGCGGCGAGGGTCGCAGACCTCACCCCCCCGGCCCCCCTCTCCCTGAAGGGAGAGGGGGGAGCGACCGAGCGCGAGTCCGAGGCCCCTCTCCCTTCAGGGAGAGGGGGTTGGGGGTGAGGTCCGGCAGCCCGCAGCCCGGCGAGCGCCGCGGTCGCGCCGATCGCGAAGACGAGCGCCGCGAACGGCGCGACCACGCGCGCGCCGCCCGAGGGCGCGAGGCCGAGCCACGCCTCGGCGCGCTTCAGCACCTCGCGGTAGAGGTCGAGCATCGGCGCGCCGTAGAGGACGATCTGCGTGAGCACCTTCTGCGAGAGCGCCCAGAGCGTCGCGAGGCCGCCGCCGAGGATCGCCGCGGGCGCGCTCGCGCCGAGGAGGCACGCGAGCTCGACGAGCACGCTCTCGACGAGGATGCCGACCATCGGCCCGACGACGACCGTGGCCGGCGAGCAGAGCTTCACGCCCGCGCACACCGCGCCCGCCGCGACGAGCACGCCGCGCTTCGGGCACGTCACGCGCAGCGCGAGGAGGAGCGCCGCGCCCGTCGCCGCGAGCATCGTCCCCGCGAACGGCACCTTCAGCGCGTGGAGGAACGAGCCCACGGTCGCCTCGAGCGCGCCCCAGAGCGCGCCGAACGCGGCCGCGTGGCCCCAGAACCGGTCGCGCTCGGACGCGGCGCTCACGAGCCCGCCTGCGCCGCGAGGCCGACGAAGAGCTGCCGCCCCGGCTCGGGGACCGAGTACTGGCCCTCGACGTTCGCGTCCGCGAGGTTCGTGCCGCGCACCCACGTTGAGAGGCCTGGCAGCAAGGCCCAGTCGACGCGCGCGTCGAACCTCCGGTAGCCGCCGAGGTGACCCCAGCGGCCCGTGTCGGGGTTCTGGAAGTCCTGCCCGCCGACCGAGCGCATCACGCCCGTGGCCGACACGCCCGCGAACGGACCGACCGTCAGCATCAGGAGGCCCTTGTCGGAGGGCTTGTATTGCAGCGGATCCGCGAGGCCGTCGCCGGTGCGGGCCGAGAGCACCATCCACCCGGCGCTCACGTCGAGCCAGGGAGTCGGCGTCACGCGCAGCTCGGCCTCGCCGCCGACGAAGCGCGCGCGCGCCGCGTTCTGCAGCTGATCGGTGCCCGGCGCGACGAAGACCGTGGTGATCACGTCGCCGAGCTCCGAGTCGAAGAAGCCCGCCGCGACGCGCAGCCACCTCGCGGGGCGCGCCGCGACGTCGAGCGCGAGGTTCACGGCGCGCTCGGGCGAGAGGCCCGGGTTCGGCGCGCGCGCACCGAAGACCGTGCTGAAGCGCTCGCGCAAGGTCGGGAAGCGCGTGCGGCTGGCGACGCTCGCCGTGACGTCGAGCCACGACGTGGGCGTCAGCGTGAGCGCGCCCATCGGGCCGACGCCCGCGGACGCGTCGGGCGAAGGGCCGCTGTCGGGCGCGGAGGGCAGCTCGCCAGAGAGCTCGGCGCCCACCGACGCGCGGAGCCAGCGCGGCAGCACCGTGACCTCGGCCTCCGCCGACGTCGTGAGCAGCGTCGTCGCGGCGTGGAGCCAGGGGTCGACGGTCGAGGCCTGGCTCGCGTGCAGGTCGCGGCGCACGCCCGACCACGAGCGCAGCACGAGCTCGCGCGACGCGCCGAGCGGCGTCGTCCACGAGGTGCGCACGAAGCCGCCGAGGGCGCCGTCGTCGTAGAGGCTGTGGAACGCCTTGCGGAGCCGCTGCGTCGCGTGGCGGCCGTCGTCGTACGCGTCGAGCGTGTTGGCGAAGCGGCTCGCGTACACGGCGGCCTCGGTCGCGACGCGGCCGCGGTGGAAGGCGTGCGACACGCCGACGGACTGCGTGGTCCAGTCGGTCCATCGCCAGTCGCGCACGGTGAACGCGTGCGTGCCGGGCGGGACGCCGTAGCGGCCCTCGAGCTGCGACGCCGCGACGGAGACGCGGTGCGCGTCGCTCGCGTCCCACGTCCACTTCGTCGTGACGTTGCCGGCGAGGCGGTCGGAGTTGTCGCGCGCGCCGCCGTCCTCGTTCGCGGTCGGCGTGAAGCGCGCGGACATCGGCACCTGACGCACGCTCTCGAACGACGCGCCGACGAGGCCGCCGACGGGGCCGAGGCGGCTCGCGCCGACGAGGCTCGCGCGCGCGGCGCCGGAGACGCCGGCCTCGGTGCGAGCGCGGACGCTCGGCCGCTCGGTCGGCTCGCGCGTCACGAGGTCGATCGCGCCGCCGAGGCCGTTCGGCCCGTACAGGAGCGCGCTCGCGCCCTTCACGACGGCGACCCGCTCGATGAGATCGACGGGCAGCTTGTCGAGGTCGAGCTGGCCGTCGTACGGCACGGCGACGGGCACGCCGTCGACCGACACCGCGATTTGCCGCTGATCGAAGCCGCGGAGCGAGAGGATGCGCTCGCCGCGCGAGCCGGACGCGCCGCTCACGGCCGGCAGCTCCTCGAGCGTGGTGCCGACGCTGGTCGTGCCGAGGCGCTCGATGCGCGCGGCGTCGAGCACGGTGACCGTGGTGCCGCGATCGGCGCGCCGCGCGCCCTCGACGACGACCTCGCGGGCCGGCTCGTCCGCGCGCGCGACGGCGGGCCCGAGCGCGGCGACCGCGCCCGCGACGAGGAGCACGCGCCCCTTCACGGGACGTCGAGCGCGATCACCTTCGCGACGGCCTTGACCGAGTAGCAGCCGGGCAAGCCGAGCGCGTCGTCCCAGACGAGCGAGCGCGTCTCGGGGATCAGGTAGCCCTGCGCGAGCTCGGCGTACGTGATGTACGTGGCGCACTTCGACTTCTGCGACGGGTGGAAGCCGTCGTCGCCCTCGAAGTCGAACTCGAGCTTCGTCAGCCCCGCGGCGAGGCCGCCGGCGGCCCACGCGGCCTGGAGCGGCACGACGAGCGTGCCCTTGTAGTCCTGCGTCGTGAGCTTCCCGAGATCCACCGTCGCCGTGTCGGCGCCGTGGACCACGGTCACGTCGGCGGCGCCGATCGCGGTGGAGCCGCCGGCCCCGCCCGCGCCGCCCGTCGCGGCCGAGCCGCCCACGCCGCCCGCGCCGGTCGCCGTGGACATCGACGTCGTGACCGCGGTCTGGGTGGGGTTCCCGGAGCGGACGTCTTGGTCGCTGCAGCCCGCGAGGGCGACGGCGACGGTGAGGAGGGACGTGCGGAGGGTGCGGGCGACCGACATGCGCGGGCATGTACCATTGGGTCACCATGAGGAGCAACGAGTAACAACCGTCTACACGGGAGCGTCCTCGAAGTCGTACCGGATGCTCCCCGCGCCGGCCGGGTCGTAGCCGGCGAGCGACGCGAGGGCCTCGCGGAACGCGGCGGACTGCGCGACCTCGCACACGGCCACGGCCTCGCGCGCGCCGAGGTGCTCGGCGTAGAGGACGAGGTCGTACGGCTCCTCGGCGATGGGGAGGAAGCGCAGGCCCACGCGCGCGGCCCACGCCGAGGTCGTGAGCGCCGCGTCCGCCTCGCCGCGCAGCACGGCGCAGACGGCGTCGCGGTGCGAGTCGACGACGGTCGCGGTCGCGCGGAGCGATCCGAGCGTCACGCCGGCCGCGGCGAGCGCGCGATCGAAGTGCGCGCGGACGCCCGCGGTCGCGGCGCGCGTCGCGAGGCGGCGCCGCGCGAGATCGCGCACGGTCGCGAGCGCGGGGCCGACGTGCGCGAGGCCGACCTGGCGGCGCACGAGGTGGACGCGCGCGAGCCGCGCGGCCGCGAGGTGCGTCGGCGGCACCTCGCCGTGGAAGCCCGCGAGCAGGACGTCGCGCGACGCGAGCAGGTCGAACGCGGCGCCGCGATCGGCCTGCACGAACCCGACGAGCGAGCGTGTAGGCGCTGCAAACGCGATTCGGCTGGGTAGCCACCGCAGCAACCTCGCGGAACCTCCCCGGGAGCGGGGTCAGTTGACATAATTCCCAAAGTACGACGCTACGTCAACCCGCCCCGAGACGACCTCCAAGGCCC
>CAIVJW010000248.1 GCA_903906315.1 uncultured delta proteobacterium
GCGTGGTGTCGGAGGTGCCCGAGCCGCAGCCCAGGGCGGCGGCCGCGGCGATCCAGATCGCCAGGGCCGACCGCACGGCCTGCCGGTGCGGGGGAGGTCGATGTCTCATGGTGCCTTTCGAGGTGGGGGTGTCGCTTCGCGAACGCGAAGGTGCTTCAGCGACATCGGTCGGGGAACCCCACGCTTGAGGCGAGGCGCAGCGATTGCGGGAGATTCGGCACGAACGTGCCAGGTCGCGCATCGCTTTCGCGAGCGACGCGGAGCGCGCCTCGAGAATGGGCGGCGGCGACCGCGACGATCGCGTCGCCGACACCGGCTCGAAGGCCCGGTGCAGCACGGCCGATCGCCGGCGCCGTCGCGGCGCGCTACCGCAGGGACGGCAGGCAGGTCGCGAGCGCCTCGACGAGCGCGCCGCCGAGCGCCTTGCTGCGCTCGGGCGACCAGGCGCGCTTCGGGTCGGGCCGCTCCGCGTGGTCCTTGAAGGGCATCTCGAGGGTGAGCGACAGGCAGTCGAACGTCTGGGCGACCCAGTTCGCCGCGATGGCGAGGTTGGCCTTGCCGGGCGCGTCCCGGCCGTAGTCGTGGGTCGTCTGGAAGTCGGGCGTGGCCGCGAGCATCGCCGCGGCGAAGCCGGCCTCGAGCGCGGCGTGCCGGTCGGTGCGCAGGGGGATGCCCTCGGCGCCCTGCAGGAAGACGTGCGGGATCATCTCGTCGCCGTGCACGTCGAGGAAGAAGTCGACGCCTCGCCGGGTCATCGCCTCGCGCACCATGGCGACCTCGGGCGCGCGCGGGTCGGGCTCGAGCCACTGGCGGTTGAGGTCGAGGCCGGCCGCGTTCGTGCGGTGGTTGCCGAGCGCGACGCCGTCGGGGTTCATGCGCGGGACGATCGCGATCGTCGCCGACCCGAGCACCGCGCGCGCGACGCGGTCGGTGCGCAGGAGGCGGTCGACCACGCCCTCGACGAACCAGCCGGCCATGGGCTCGCCGGGGTGCTGCTGGGCGATGACGAACACGCTCGCGCCGACGTCGTCGAGGCGGCCGAAGCGCAGCATCGGGAAGGGGGCGCCGAGGGGCGTCGCGCCGAGGATGGCGACCTCGCCGCGGCGCGACCGGCGCGCGCGCTGCACCTGCGCGGCGAGGCGGTCGCTCGTCCACGGCGCGAAGTACGCGAACCGGACGCCGTCGCGCTTGGACGCGAAGGTGAACCGCAGCGCGCCGTCGTCGCCGAGGCGGCTCGGCACGCGAAACCAGGCGACGCCGTCGTAGCTCGCGCACACGTCGTAGCCGGCGAAGGCCTTGGCCCAGGTGCACGCGCCGGCGTTCTCGATCGCGACCTCGCAGCGCGCGCCGCGCACGCCGCGCAGGGCGAAGCAGAACCACTGCCGGAAGCGCGGGTTCTCGCCGTCGGGCAGGATCGCCAGCCGGATCGCGCCGGGATCCGTCGCCGCGATGACCTCGATCTTGCCGCCCTCGATGTCCGTTTCGACCCGCACGGCCGGGAGGATAGCCGGCGCGGGGGCGATGGCGAGCCCGCCCAAGGGCGGCGCGCGCGGAGCCCCGGCCCTCGTCGCCGCGCGCCCGCGAAACCACCGCGAGGCCCCACCCCGCGGCGCTGCCCGCCCACCAAACCACCGCGAGGCCCCGCCCACCGGGGTCCCGAGGCGGTCGCGTGGCCTCCGGGCCCCACCCGGTGGGGCTCGCCCGTGGTTTCGCGGGCCCGAAGCCCCACCCGGTGGGGCCCGCTCGTGGTTTGACGGGCCCGAACCCCCACCCGGTGGGGCCCGCCCGTGGTTTGACGGGCCC
>CAIVJW010000249.1 GCA_903906315.1 uncultured delta proteobacterium
GAACGCGTACGATCATTCGCGCCGTCGCGAGCCTACACAACCCGTGAACGCGTACGGTCGAGGAGGACGACCTCACCCAGTCGATCCACGCCGTCGCCGGCCCCGAGTTCCTCGCTGCCCTTCGCCGCGTGCAGCCTCGCTACGAGAAGATGGTCACCGAGCGCCTGCGCCGCGACGCCGCCGTCGGGCAGAACCTGCTCGACACCGTGCGCGCCCTCCAGTCCGCGATCCAGAACCACGCGCAGAACCTGATTGGCACGGTCGAGCACGATGAACCGTCCACGGTCGAGGTCGTGCGCGCGGCCCTGCGTCCCATCGACGCGCACCGCGAGGCGAACGGGCGCGCCGGGGCGGCTTCCACCGGGGCGCCCGATCCGGTGGAAGCCGCCCGCGGCGCGTTCGAAGTAGAGGGGGCGGGCTCCCGGGGTCTCGGGATCGGCGTTGCAAGCCGCCCCGGCGGGCCGCCCGGCCTCGCGCCTCGACTTCCAAGCAGGCGGCCCCGCCCCGCGCGGCCTCCCGCTGCGTGCCTCGAAGCCGCCCGCGCGCCCGATCCGGGCCGATCGCTCGCCCCGCGGCCTCGATCCGCCGCCCCTACCGGGATCGGCCGCCTCGAGGCAAGCCGACCGGCTAGCCGCCGAAGCCGCCGTGGGCGTGCCCCCCGCCGTACGAGCGTCCGCCTCCGTGGCCTGAGCCGCCGCCATGCCCCGATCGGCCGCCGCGCCCCAGGAAGACGTGCGACGGGCTCGCGTGCACGCCGCCGAAGCCGCCGCGCGATCGCCCGTAGAAGAGGGGATCGGCGACGACGGTCTCGCGCGGGGTGACCCACAGGGTCGCCGCGTCGAGCGCCGCGCTCCACGCGACGTGATCGCCGAGCGCCTCGCAGAACGCGAGGTCGACGAGGTGCACGCTGAGGCCGGCTTCCTGGTAGGCGGCCATCGTCTCGTGCAGGTCGTCCTCCTCGGTGCCGATCTCGTCGCCGTCGTCGACCACGTACGCGATGCGATCGATCCCGAGCGCGCGGAGCGTTTCGGCGTCGGGCAGGTCGGCGGGGCCGAGCAGGTAGCGGTTGTCGGTCACGCCGTCCTCGACGATCGTGTCGCGGTACGCGAGCCGCCAGGCGTCGAGCAGGAAGACCGGCGTCGACGCCTCGCCCGGCGCGGCCTGCCGCGGATCGGCCGACGTCATCGCGGCGAGCGTCTCCTCGGCGGGGACGAGCTCCGTCTCCGAAGGCCAGTTGTTGAAGGTCGGCACGAGCGACACGGCGCGCGCGGCGTACTGGCTCAGGGCGACGCCGAACGCCACGGAGGCGGCGCCGCGCAGGTCGACCATCCAGAGCGTATTCGCAGGCAGGCCGGCGGCCGCGAGCCGGTAGGCGGCGAAGCGCGCGCGCTGCACCGCGGGGAGGGCGGCGACGTCGGGCATGTGCGTGGTCTCGGCCGTGTCGCCGAGCGCGGTGAGGAGGGTGAGCTTCTCGTAGCGCGACCAGGGATCGCTCGGGGCCAGCTGCCAGCGCGCGATCGCGTCGTCGGCCGAGGGCAGCACCACGATCCCGCTCTTCGGCGTGGACTCGTCGAAGCGGAGGAGCGCGCCCGAGGGCGTGGTCAGGCGCGAGGTGCAGGCGGCGCAGAGCAGCGCGAGCGGCGCGGCGAAGAAGAGGCTGCGCATGGCTACGCCTCCGCCCCGAGGCCGTGCGCGAGGTCGGGAGCGCGATCGACCAGGACCGGCACGCAGAGCGCGTCGTGCGAGCAGTGGCTCTCCTCGGTGAGCCGCGCGAAGTAGCCGACGAACCGGCCCTCGAGCACGTAGACGCCGAGCGTCACGAGGCGGTCGCCGAAGGGCGTGCGCACGGCCCGCTGCGGCACGGCCCGCTGCGCGATCCAGCGCTCGCCCGCCGCGCGCCGCGCGAGGACCTCGTCGACGAGATCGGCCCAGCTCGCGTCGTCGACGATCGGGCCGACGAAGACCTGGTCGCCGACGCGCCCGAGCGCGCGCTTGACGACCCAGCCGGTGCGGTCGCCGACGAGCTCTGCGCGCGGGACGTCGCCGACCTCGCGCGACTCGGGCACGTGCGCGCGCACGGCGGCCGCGTCGGCGGCGCCGAGGCAGCCGAGCCGGGCCCAGGCGCGCGCGAGCGAGAGCTTCGACTGCGCGAAGACGTGCGCGAAGCTCGTCAGCGTGCGCACCTGGCCCGCGCGCACGGCGTCCGCGATGGCGCCGACGTTGCGCTGGCCCGCCATGTACTCGGTGGGGAAGTACCGATAGAGCGCGCTCACCTCGACGTCCCCGACGGCGAGGCCGCGACCGGTGCGCACGGGCGCCGTCGGCGAGGCGAGGACCGCGAGGACGCCGGCGCGGGCGAGCGCGCGCTGGAGGAGCGCGCACACCTGGAGGTCCTCGGCGTACGCCGTCGAGTGCAGGAGCGCGACGGCGCCGCGCGATCCGTCCTCGCGCGTGGCGATCGCCATGATCGCGCCCGTGATCGCGGCGAGGTTGTCGCTCGGGTCGATGGCCGCGCGGTAGCCCGAGGCGCGCAGGAGGGCCGCGAGCCCGGCCGCCTCGTTGTGCCCGCCCGGGCAGTCGGCGTTGATCTCGCAGGCGTGGAGCCCGCCGTCCGCGCCGAGCAGGAGGTCGACCCGCACGAGCGACGCCTCGTCACCGGCCGCGCGCGACGCGGCCGCGAGCCGCAGCACGTCGGCGTCGAAGCCGTAGCGCGCGCGTTCGTCGTCGTCGTCGTGCGCCATCGCGGCGGCCCGCCCGACCGCGCGAGCGACCGCCTCCGAGGCGGTGACCGCGGCGCGGTGGAGGGCCGGCGACAGCACGAGCGGCCGCAGATCCACGCGCGGCTGGCCCCCGACGAACGCGTCCCAGACGAGCCACCGCTCGCGCAGCTCGCGCAGCACCCGCCGATCCGCGAGGAGGTCGGGGCCGTCGATCGATCGCACCTCGGCTCGCTGTTCGTCGCCCGGTCGTCGCGTCGAGTCGCGGTCGTCCATGGTCACTCCCCGGCGGATCGCGCACGCCCTCGGCCGGGGCTGCCTCGCGCGTGCCGCGCTGGATCGTAGCGCCGCCGCGGCGTTCGCGCGCGCGCGGTCTCCCTCGGCCTCGTCGATCGTCCCGAGGGATTTCTCCCCACGGGGCGAGTTTCCCGCCGCGCGCCGCGACCTCGGGGGCCGCGCGACCGGCGCCTCTGACACCGCGATCAGGGCGCCCTCGCCCGCGGTCCGCGCGGCGAGCGCGAAAAGCGCTCGATTCGGCCGCGATTCGCGCATCTCGAAGGTCGGCACCCCTCTTGCGTGAGCCCCCTCCGCGTCCGGTCGGTCCCCGCGGCGATCCTGCGAGGGCTCTCGGGAACGCGCTTCGCTTCGCTTCCCTTTCACGAACGCCCACGGCGGCGGCGCAGGTCACGACAAGGACCGTCGCCGCCGTGGGCGATCACGTCGCCCCGGCGCGGCCCGCTGCCTCTCGTTTTCGCGCGTCGGCCTCGCTGGTATGCCGCGGCGATGCAAACCGAAGCGATGGTCCTCTCGCGGCACGGCGGGCCCGAGGTGCTCGAGCGCCGGACGATCGAGCTCGCGGATCCCGGCGCTCGCGAGGTGCGCGTCCGCGTCCACGCCGTGGCCCTGAACCACCTCGACCTGTGGGTCCGGCGCGGCGGCCCCGCCTTCAAGCTCGCCTATCCGCATCGCCTCGGCAGCGACGTGGCGGGCGTGGTCGACGCCCTCGGTCCCGGGGCGCGCGGCGTCGCGGTCGGCGACCGCGTGATGCTCCAGCCGGGCGTGTCGTGCGGCGTGTGCCGGGCGTGCGTCGCGGGGCGCGACAACCTCTGCAAGAGCTACAAGATCCTCGGCGAGAACACGCAGGGCGGCTACGCGCGCCACGTCGTCGTGCCCGACGCGAACCTGCTCCCGATCGGCGCGTCGCTCTCGTTCGAGAGCGCCGCTGCGCTGCCGCTCTGCACGCAGACCGCGTGGCAGATGGTCTTCCGCAAGGGCGGCGTGCGCGCGGGCCAGACCGTGGTCGTGCACGCGGCCGGCAGCGGCGTGTCGACGATGGCCATCCAGATGTGCAAGCTCGCGGGCGCGCGCGTCGTCGCCACCACGACCTCGCCCGACAAGGTCGATCCCGCGAAGAAGCTCGGCGCCGACGAGGTGATCGTGACGAGCGAGGTCGACTACCTCGCCGAGATCCGGCGCCTCTGCGGGCGCGCGGGCGCGGACGTGATCCTCGACCACGTCGGCGGCGAGCTGTTCCAGAAGGCGATCTCGGCGGTGGGCTGGGGAGGCCGCGTCGTGACCTGCGGCGCGACCGGGGGCTTCGCGGCGACGATCGATCTGCGGCAGGTCTTCTTCCGGCAGGTCGAGATCCTCGGCTCCACGATGGGCAGCAAGGGCGACCTCGCCGAGGCGCTGCCGATGATGATCGATGGCCGCCTGCGCGCGCCGATCGATCGCGTGCTGCCGCTCTGGAGCGCGCGCGAGGCCCACGAGGCGCTCGAGGGCCGCAAGGTCTTCGGCAAGGTCGTGCTCGCCGTGGACTGACGCGCGGCGCGGGGCCCTTCGTCGGCGCGCGGTGGTGCGAGAGCACGTTGCACCACCGGCAGAGGGGCGAGGAGCCTCCCCCGGTGCGGCTCACGACGCGAGCCGCACCGGGGGCAGGTGATACTCCCCACCTCGCGCAGCACCGCAACTTGCCCTGCGGCGCGGTATCCCGCAGGATCGATCGCGAGCGGATGAACCCGCGGCGACGGGGCAGGGTCGTCGGAGTCAAGGCAGAGGGCGCCCCGCGGGGCGACGAGGCGGGCGCAAGTGGGGGCAGATCGGCCGGGCGACACATCGGCGCACGTCCCGTCGGGCGAGGGCGAGCAGGATCTGCTCGCGCCGCTCACGCTGCGCGAGCGATCGCTGCTCGACCGGCTGCTCCTGAAGATGGAGCGGCGCGGCGACTTCCCCGCCTTCGCGCGCAACATCACGACCGTCAGTCGCAAGGCCGACTACGCGAGCTCCTACTCGGCCTCGCAGCTCAGCGAGGAGATCCTGCGCGACTACGGGCTCACGGCGAAGCTGCTGCGCGTCGTGAACACGTCGTACTACGAGCGCCTCGGCAAGCGCGTGAACAAGGTCTCGCGCGCCATCGTGGTGCTCGGCTTCGACAAGGTGCGATCGATCGCGCTCGGCATCGTGCTCCACAAGAGCACGGGCAAGCTCGCCTCGGCGCCCGAGGTCGCCGAGAACGCCATCGAGGCCCTCGCGTGCGGCGAGATCGGGCGCCGCATCGCCCGATCGGCCGGCCTGAAGGACGCCGAAGAGGCGCACGTCTGCGCCATGTACCGCGACCTCGGCCGGCACCTCGTCGCGCACTATCTGCCCGATGACCACGCGAAGATCCGCGAGGCCGTCGTCCGCGACGGGATCGACCACGAGGCGGCCGCGGAGCACGTGCTCGGCCTCTCCACGCGGCGCATCGGCATCGGCCTCGTGCGCGCCTGGCGGCTGTCGGAGCGCCTCGCGCACAGCATGGTGCCCGCCGACGCGGCGGCGCGCACCGACTCCGACGAGGACCGACTGCGGCAGGTGGCGACGTTCTCGCACGAGCTGCACCAGCTGGTGGCGACGACGCCCGAGGCCACCCGGGACGACGCGATGGGGGCGCTCGTCGAGCGCTGGCGCACGAAGATCAAGATCTCCACCCGTCGCGTGCAGGAGACGCTCGGCGCGGTGCAGAAGACGCTCGTCGACCGCCTGCCCGTCGTGCATGGCCTCGACCCTTCCCAGAGCGCGTTCCTCCGCCACGCGGCGGCGTTCACCGGCGCGTGGCAGGAGGCTTCGCGCGGCTCGGTCCTCCCGCCCTCGGCGCGGAGGTTGTCGATCGCGCCGCGCCACTCGATGCCGCCGGACAGCGTCGTCGGACCTGGGTCGGTGCGCGCGCGCCCCGCGATCGAGGACGCGCAAGGCGCCGCGACCGTGTCGAAGAAGCTGACGGAGCTCGGCGCGGCGCTCGAGGGCGGGGGCGACGCGCTCCCGACGCTGCGGGCCGCGCTCAAGGCGGTCGCGCGCGCGTTCGGGCTTCGTCACGCGGTCGTGCTCGTCCGGACGCAAGACGGCGCGTCGCTGCGCGTGCAGGCGGCCTACGGCGAGGCCGCGCGATCGCTCGAGCAGGAGCTCATGCTGCCGCTCGCGCGCGCGGCGCGGCCCGACGACCTCGTCTCGCAGGCCTACCACGGCACGCGCGACGTGGTCGTGCTCAACACGTTCGACGAGAAGGTCGCGCCGAAGATCCCGGCGGTCTACTTCGAGGCGATCGGGTCGCTCTCCCTCGCGCTCTATCGCGTCGGATCGCCCCAGGCGGGGGTGCGCCTGGTCCTCGTCGACACCGACTTCCCGTCGCGCCTGCCCGGGCTCGAGCACGCCGATCTCCTCCGGCGTTTCCGCGAGATCATCGGCCGCGCCGCCGCAGCGAGCGGCTCGCGCGAGCCGCCGCGCGTGCGGCCGTTCGTGCCGCGGCGGCTCTGACTCGAGCGTCGCCGTCTCGAGCAACGCCCGGCGCGGGGCGACGGGTAGGGCTCGCGGGCCGCAGGCGCGGGCGCCGCGATCGGCGATTCCCGGCCGATCAGCGCGCGGCGGCTCGGACGACCCGGTCGAGCCGCGTGACGAGCGCGCGCGGCAGCTCGCGCGCCTCGACCAGCAGGTCGTACGCACCGCCGTCGCTTGCCGCGTCGACGCGGACGAGGTTGGCCTGGAGCGCGAGGCGCGACTTCTCCGCGACGAGCTCGAGGTGGACCGCGAGCTTCGCGTCGCGTGCCATCTCGGTCAGGCCCGCCCGCTGCGCGTCGGCTTCCGGGAGCCGCACGAGAAACGCCCCCTGCGCCTCGCCCGGCCCGAGCGAGAGGCTCACGACGTCCACGGCGGGGAGGCTCCCCAGCCCGAGCTTGAGCCCCGTCGCCCCCGTGGATCGTCGCCCCCGGCGCGTGTTGACTCCCGGCTTGCGCTCGGTCGGCGGCGACGCAGCGCGCGGCCCCTTGGGGGGCGGCGTCGTCTCCTTCGTCGCGGCCGCCAGCCGGTGCTCCCGCCCGTCGAGCCAGGCCTTCAAGAAGACCGGCGACCCCTGGGCCATGCGGACGAACTCGCCGACCGGAACCGCGGGCACGTTGATGGCGTGGTAGAGCCCATTGCTCGCCAGCACCCGGTCGAGCGCCTCCATGTGCGCCTCGTCGCGTGCCTCGATGATCGACATGAGATCGAACGGGCCGAGCGTGGCGTACACCTGGAGCAGCGTGCCGCCCCCGCTCGCGATGGTCGCCGCGATCTTCGCCAGCACCTCACCGGGGCTCTGCCTCACCTGCTTCAGGCCGGCGTCGGTGAACGTGACAATGCGTATCCAGTTGGCCATCATCCCCCCTCGCCCGATGTCAAGGAACGCCGCGCCCGGTGGACCGACGATATGGAGTCGGCTGCTCGGATTGCCGCGCGTTGCGGCTTCGTAAACGCATAGCCGAGTGCGGGGAGTTCGGGAACGAGATTCGCGGCCGATTCTCGCCTGGTCGCGACGCTTTCCCCGGTGGAGCGACGCCGGTTGTCATGCGCGCCACCGATTCCGTGACGCGCGGCCGCGAACGGTCGGCGTGGCGCATCGCGGCGGGGAAGTGTCCTAGTCCAGCGCCGGGCGGCGCTCGAAGCGCGGTGCAGGGCCGGGCCGAGTCCCGCAGACGGATTCAAGCTCGGATCCGTCGAGGGCGTGCGCGTCGAGCGGTGGTCCGGGGGGTCGTCAGTCCCACGACGCCACCTCCCCCCGGGCTCCGCGCTACAGTCCTCCCATGCCGGAGGTCGTCCAGACGCGCGGGCCCGTCGTCGAGTCCGTCCACCCCTTCTCGATCGCGGTCGTGCGCGACGGCGCGCTCGTCGAGGTGGTCGGCGACGACCGCCACACGACGTTCCGCTCCGCGGCCAAGCCCTTCCAGCTCGCGTGCTCGCTCGAGGTGCTCGGCGATCCCGAGCTGCCCGAGGACGAGATCGCCATCGGCGCCGCGTCGCACAGCGGCGAGCCCGCGCACCTCGAGGTCGTCCTGCGCCTCCTCGCGCGCTTCGGCCTCGCGCCCTCCGGGCTGCGCTGCGGCGCGCACCCGCCCGTGCACGACCCGAGCGCGCGCGCGATCCTGCGCGCCGGCGGCGACTTCACCGACCTGCACAACAACTGCTCGGGCAAGCACTCGTTCATGCTCGCGGCCTCCGCGCGAGCCGGCTGGGACCTCGACTACCGGCCGCCGAAGCACCCGCTGCAGGCGCTCGCCCGCGCGCGCCTCGAGGCCTTCGCCGACGTCGCGGTGGACCTCGCCACCGATGGCTGCGGCGTGCCAACGTTCATCCTGCCGCTGTCGGCCGTGGCGCGATCCTGGGGCCGCGTCGCCACCGCGATGCGCGCGGTCGAGGCCGGCGACGCGATCGACGCGCCCGCCGCGCGCCTCGGCCGCATCGGCTGGGCGATGGCGCGACGACCGGATCTCACCTCGGGCACGGGCCGGCTCGACCAGGACGTCGTGCGCGGCGCGCGCGAGCCGATGGCCGCGAAGATCGGCGCGATGGGCCTCTTCTGCGTCGCGCTCCCGCGCCGCGGCCTCGGCCTCGCGGTCAAGGTGGCGTCCGGGTCGAGCGACGCGCTGCCCGCCGCCGTCGCGTGGGCGATCGACCGCGCGGCGCCGGGCTCGTTCGCCGAGCCGGGGAGCTGGGCGCTGCGCGACGTGCACAGCGTCGTCGGCGCCGTCGTGGGGCGCTGGGCGGCGACGGGCTGAACGGTCGCGTCAGAGCGTCGCGCGTCGGCCGCGCACGAGCTCGCCGACCGCCTCGCCGATGCCCTCGAGCGTCAGCGGGAACATGGGAAAGACGCTGCCGATGGCCTGCACCGTCGGGTGCGCGAAGCCCCCCGGGTCGTCGGGGTTGAGCCACACCGACCGATCGAAGTGGTCGCGCAGCCCCGCGAGCCAGTTGATGCCGGCGATCTGCGCGTCCTCACCCCAGCCGCCGCCGCCGAGCAGCTCGTAGCTCGCCATCGACGCGTCGCCGACCATCACGAGCTTGTAGTGCTTGCCGCACTCGTGGACGAGGTCGCGGACGCTCACCGGCTCCTGGAACGACTCGGTCTTGAAGACCTTGCCGTAGACGCAGTTGTGGAAATAGTACGTGCGAAGCTCCTTCCAGTGCGTCGATCGCTTGGCCGCGCTGAACAGCTGCGACACGAGGCGCGCGTACGGGTCCATCGATCCGCCGACGTCCATCATCAGGAGGACGCGCGTGTTGGGTCGGCGCGGCGGGCGCGTGACGATCTCGAGCTCGCCGGCGTTCTTGGCCGTCGCGTCGATGGTGCCCTCGATGTCGAGCTCTTGCTCGGCCCCCTCGCGGATGAACGCGCGCAGCTTGCGGAGCGCGACCTCCATCTGCCGCACGTCGAGCACGAGATCGCTGCGGTAGGGCTTGTACTTGCGCGCGTCCGCCGTCCTCATCGCCCCGCCGCGCCCGCCCGCGTTGCCGCCGACGTTGACGCCGCTCGGGTTGTAGCCCGAGTTGCCGAAGGGCGACGTGCCGCCGGTGCCGATCCAGCGGCTGCCACCGTCGTGGCGCTCCTTCTGCTCCTTCAGCCGCTCCTCGAGCAACCGCAGGACCTCCTCGAGGTCGAGCGCCTCGACGGACGCCTTCTCCTCGTCGGTGAGCGCGCGGAGCTTCGCCGGATCGCGCAGCCAGTCGAGCAGCTCCTCGGCGATCTTCTTCGCCTCGACCGCGACGCCCTTGAAGTGCGACGCGAACGCGAGGTCGAAGTCGTCGAGGTGCGCCTCGTTGTGGACGAGGATCGATCGCGCGACGAAGTAGAAGCCGTCGAGCGACGATCCGTGCAGCCCCTTCGCGAGCGCGCCCGCGAGCGCGACGGCCTCCTGCGCGCCGACCGGGACCTTGCGAGCGCGCAGCGCGTAGATGAAGCTCGCGATCATCGCGCCCTACGATCGGTACCGCCGCCCGCCGGCGAGGTGGTCGGCGAAGGCGACCAGGTCCTGCTCCTTCTTGAGCAGCGCGCCGAGGAAGGGCAGCGCCTGATCGAGCTTGACGCCCTCGATGCCGGACTTGCGCAGGACCGCGATCCAGTCGATGAGCTCGCTCGTCGACGGGCGCTTGCGCAGGCGCGTCATGTCGCGGATCTCGTAGAAGACCTTGAGCGTCTGCTCGGTCAGCTCGGCGCCGAGGTCCGGGTGGTGCACGCGCACGATCTGGCGCATGAAGTCGGCCTCGGGGAAATCGATGAAGTGGAACACGCACCGCCGCAGGAACGCGTCGGGCAGCTCCTTCTCGTTGTTGCTCGTGATGATGACGACCGGCCGCTCGCGCGCCGCGACCTCCTCGCCGGTCTCGACGATCTTGAAGCGCATCCGATCGAGCTCGTGCAGCAGGTCGTTCGGGAACTCGAGGTCGGCCTTGTCGATCTCGTCGATGAGCAGCACGCGGCGGCTCGGCGCCTCGAGCGCCCGCCCGAGCGGGCCGAGCTTGATGTACCGCTTGATGTCCTTGACGTCCCCGTCGCCGAAGCGCGAGTCGTAGAGGCGCTGCACGGTGTCGTAGACGTAGAGGCCGTCCTGCGCTCGGGTCGTGCTCTTGACGTGCCACGTGATGAGCTCGCTCTCGAGCGACTCCGCGATCGCCTCGGCGAGCAGCGTCTTGCCCGTGCCGGGCTCGCCCTTCACCAGCAGCGGGCGCTCGAGGGCGATGGCGCAGTTGACGGCGGCCTCGAGGGCCTCGTTGGTCAGGTAGCGTTCGGTGCCGCGGAATCGGCGGAAGGACGACATGGGACCGTCACCCTAGCACGCGATCGACGTGCCCCTCGGGCGTGCCCGACCGCTCGGCGCGGCGTCCGCGAGCTCACGGCTTCGCGCCGCCGTCGTCGTCGTCGTCGTCGTTGCCGCCGTCGTCGGGCGCGGGCGGCCCGCAGCTCGGCCGCAGCGGAATGCCGATGTTGAGCAGCTCGACGCACCGATGCTCGCACCGCCGCGACCGCTCGGAGCGGGGCGGGGCCTCGCCGCCCTCCTCGCCCTCGCCGCCGCTTTCGTCGAGGCCGGGCGTGAAGCGCGCGCAGCGCTCGACCGCACGAAACCGCCCGCTTCGCTCGTCGAGCAGCAGCGTGCAGTCGACGTCGTTGCCGCTGACCGGGCAGGCCATTCGGACGTCGACGGGTTGCACGTACCGCCGCGCTCGGGCGGTCGCGACCACCCGCACGAGCGAGGCCACGACCCCCCCGGTCGCGGCGACCAGCATCAACCAGACGGCATCCGACATGCCGCGCCGCCCCTCCCGGCCCCCGTCGTCCGACTCTCGGGCGCGCGAGGCCTGCTCGCGCTGCGTAGAAGAGTCGTGCCGACGGTCGATCGCGCGAATTGCCGCGCATTTGGGGGTCTCACCGGGGCCGCCCCGCAAGGCGTTCGCCGCGGCTGCACGCGGTGCGTCAGGGCACCTCGGACTGCCGTCCTCGACTCCCCGGCTCGCGCGCGGCACTTCCGAGCTCGCGCGGACTCGAACCCACCTTGGACCGCGCAGGCGATGGCTCGCTGTCGGGGGCCGCGCAGAGGGCGCCCGGCGAGCGCTCGTGCTACGAGCACGCGCCGCATGTCAGCCCAAGATCCCGAGGAACGCCCGCTCGCCGTCCTTTGCGCCGTCCAGCTCCCCGGCGTGGCCGACGTGGACCACGCGGCCGATCTCGCCGAGCTCGGGCGCCTGTGCCACACGCTCGGCTTCGACGTCGTCGCCACGATCTCGCAGCGCCGCGACGCGCTCGCGGCGTCGGCCGTGCTCGGCGAGGGCAAGCTGCGCGAGCTCGCCGACCTCACGGGCGGCGCGGGCGTGGTGCCGTCGCGCGCCCCCGAGCGCAAGGACAAGGCGCGCGTGAAGCGGATGGCCGCCACCGAGGTCGAGGATCAGCTCGACGACGACGCGGACGAGGACGCCGGGGTCGGCGACCCGCGCGCCCCCGCGCCCGAGGGGAAGCGCGCGAGCGTGGTCGTCGTCGATCACGAGATCTCGCCGAGCCAGGCCCGCAACCTCGAGAAGGCCACCGGCGCGCGCGTGCTCGACCGCACGGGCGTGATCGTCGAGATCTTCCACCGGCACGCCAAGAGCCGCGAGGCGCGCCTGCAGGTCGAGATCGCGCGCCTGAACTACGTCGCGCCGCGCCTGCGCGAGTCGCCGGGCGGCAGCGAGCGGCAGCAGGGCAAGGGCGCGGGCGAGTCGGCGCTCGAGCTCGACCGGCGCAAGATCCGCGACCGCATCGCGGAGCTCCGCCAGGAGCTCGTCGCGATCCAGAAGGAGGCCGACAACCGGCGCTACGCGCGGCGCGACCAGCTCCGCATCGCGCTCGTCGGCTACACGAACGCCGGCAAGTCGTCGCTCATGCGCGCGCTCACCGGCAGCGACGTGCTGGTCGCCGACAAGCTCTTCGCGACGCTCGACACGACCGTGCGCGCGCTGCACCCCGAGACCAAGCCGCGGCTGCTCGTCTCCGACACGGTCGGGTTCATCAAGAAGCTGCCGCACGATCTCGTGGCGTCGTTCCGATCGACGCTCGACGAGGCGCTCGAGGCCTCGCTGCTGCTCTACGTCGTCGACGCCTCGGATCCGACGCACGAGGCGCAGCTCGACGTGACGCACGAGGTCCTGCGCGAGATCGGCGCGGACTCGGTGCCGAGCCTGCTGCTGCTGAACAAGGCCGATCGGCTCGGCGTCGAGGATCGCGCGGCCCTCGCCGCGAAGCACGAGGGCGCCATCCTGCTTTCGGCCAAGGACCCGGCCGACGTCGCGGCGCTCCGGCAGGCGATCCTCGACTTCTTCGAGCGATCGATGGTCGAGGAGGACCTCGTGATCCCGTACGCGAAGCACGGGCGCCTCGGCGAGGTCTACGAGAGCGCGCGCGTCGTGTCGGAGGAGTACGACGAGTCCGGCACGCGCCTGCGCGTCCGCGGGCTGCCGGCTGCGATCGCGAAGCTGCGGCGCGCGTTCGCGTCGTGACGCGCGCCCCGCGTCGACGGGCTACGCGGTGAACTCGGCGCCGAACGCCTGGGCGTTCGCGGGCGGCCGGACGGCGTAGCTGAGCGCGAGCACCTCGATCAGCACCACGCGGTAGATCGAGTGGACGTCGTCGACGTCGACCTCGTCGGCGTTCGCCTCGAGGGCGGCGTCGAGGTGCTCGTGCACGAACGCGAGCGCCTCGGGCTGCTCCATCGCGACCACGTCGTCCGAGTCGAGCGCCTCGGCGGGATCCGAGAGGCGGAGCTGCTCGTCGAGCTGGAGGGACTCCTCGACGCCGGCGAGCGCCGTCTCGGTGATCTCGTCGAGATCCGAGCCGAAGACCGCATCGAAGGCCAGCCAGACGGCGAGCGTCAGGAAGTAGCCGAGCGCGAGCGCGGTCTCGTCGAGCGGGGCGGAGAGCGCGCTGGTCACGCGAAAGGCGAGCGCGGGCTGCGTCTCCTCGAAGCGGCTGAAGGCGTCGTCGAGGCGCTGGCGAGCCTCTTCCCCGTCGTCGGCGAGCTTCTCTTCGACCTCGGCGAGCGCGCGCCGCGTGATCTGCGCGAACGGCGGCACCGGGCGGATGGCTGCGCGACGGACCCACACGCGCGGCACCCTAGCACAGCGCCTCGCGCCGAAAGGCGTCCGCGCCTACGGCTCGATCAGTCGCACGCTCGACGCGGGCACGAAGCCCTCGCTCGATCCCCAGCGCACGCGCACGAGGCCGGCGCGGCGATCGCCGACCTCGACCGCCGCGGCCTCCGGCGCGACCGCGTTGCCGATCGGTTTGCCCGACTCGTCGGTGATCGCGGCCTCGGGCACCACGATGACGCCCGCGCGCGTCCCGAGGCGGAGCGCGCGCGCCCCCCAGGTGATCGGGACCAGCGCGACCAGCGCCACGGCGGCCACGGGCCAGAGCACGCTGCCCACGACGTGCAGCGGGCCGGTCGGTCGCCGCCGCAGGACGAGGCCGACCGCGAGCAGCAGCGAGGCCGCGATCGCCGCGAAGCCCCAGGTCTCCTCGGACGCGAGCCCGACCACCATCCGGTCGAGCGTGGGGCGCACGTCGACGACGTCCTTGTCGCGCCGCGACCGCCTGCGCGTCACCTCGGCGCGGACGAGGTCGAGCGCGGCGTCGGCGTCCGCGTCGCCCGGCCGCAGGCGCAGCGCCTCCTCGAAGCCGGCCGCAGCGCGCCCGAGATCGCCGGGCTTGTCGGCCTTCGCGCGCACGCGCATCACGTACGCGAGGCCGCGGTCGAAGCTCGCGTCGGGGTGCACGAAGCCCTGGTCGGCGAGCGCCTCGAAGCCGTCGACCGCCGCGCCGTGCTCGCCGCGCGCGAGGGCGTCGGCCGCCCTCTGGAAGAGCGCCTCCGGTGCGGGCGGGGAGTCGTCCGCGCGCGCCGGCGTCGCGGTCGCTAGGAAGGCGGCGAACGCGGCGCCGACCCGGAGAGCGATCCGCGTGCGCCTCATGCGCCCTCCGGTCCGGGCTTGGCGGGGGCGCGCTCGACGCGGGCGAGGTCGCGCGTGACCGCGCGGGCGGTCGCGGCGAGGTCCGCCAGGCTCTCGGCCGTCGTCGCCGGATCGAACCGCACCGACTCGCACGTCCGGAGCGCCGCCTCGGTGCGGGCGGCGAGGTCGGCCGCGACGCCGCGCGCGCCGAGCTCCTTGGCCAGCCCGTCGAGCAGCACGCCTCGGGCGCGCAGGCCCGTGGCGCCCTCGATCGCGTGGTGCAGCGCGCGCTCGACCGCGCCCGCGAGCGCCTTCGCGTCGCCGGCCGCCTCCGCGCGCTGCGCGTCGTCGAGCGCGGCGGCCGTGCGCGTCGAGGCCGAGGTCTTCCGCGTCGCGCGTCGCGCCCGCAGCGAGCTCGCCCCGCGCGCGCCGGCCGCGAAGAGGCCCACCGCGAGCGGTGGCAGCGCGAGCAGCCACCAGAAGCGCGCGCCGTCGAGCCGCGGAGCGGGGGCGGACGCGAAGGGCGCGAGCGCCCGTCGAGCCTTCGGGAGGCTCGCGAACGGATCGGCCTTCGCCTCGGCGTCGGCGGCGCGCGCGGCGATCGATCCCGCGCTCGGCGTGGACGGCGTCACCTCGATTGCGCCGAGCCCGACGCTCGCGACGACGTACTTCTTCGTCGTCGGATCCCACACGGGCAGGCTCACCTTGCCGAGGTCGACCGTGCCGCTCTCGGCGACCCGCACCACGTAGCCGAACGAGCGAAAGCCCTGGACGACGCTGCCTTGCGGCTCGACCGACTCGCGCTTCTCGGGGTCGAGCCACTCGACGCCCGTGCGCGCGGGCACCTTGAGCGCCTGCGGCGGGTTGCCGACGCCGGCGACCTTGAGCGTCACCGAGATCGACCCGCCCTGCTCGACGCGGCGCGGCTGCACCGCTGCGCTGAGCGTGAACCGGCCGACGTCGCCCACGGTGTAGCCCGGCGGGCGGCCGGCGGCGGGCGGCTCGGTCACGCGCACCACGAGGTCGTTCGACTCGCGCTCGCGCCCGCCGTCGAAGACCCACGTGAGCGAGCCCGTGTGCAGATCGCCCGCGTGCAGCGGGAAGAGCGCGACGCGGTCGACGAGGCTCACGAGGTAGCGCTTGCCGCCGGCCTGCGCGCGGATCTCGCTGGTGTTCGGCTCCTGTACGAGCGGCACGCGGAGGAACTCGGCGAGCCCGGGCTTGCGGTCCGCGACGGGTCGGATCTCGATGCGGCGGTAGCAGTAAAACGAGACGGTGACCTGCTCGCCGACGACGGCGGCCTGCTTGTCGGCGACCGCGCGCAGGAAGACCTGCGCGTCGGGCGCGCGATCGAGCGCGAGCTCGCCGGCGTCCATGGCCTCGGAGTCCTCGAGCGAGTCGAGCACGTCGGGCAGGTTGCGCCGCCGACCGAAGCTGAACGGGAAGGCGCCCATCGGCCCGCCGGGCAGCAGCGACCCGCCGCCCTGGGGCTGGCTGCGCGGGCGACCCGACGCGGCGACGACGTCGATCGCGATGGGCTTGCCCTGAATGCGCCCGCCGTTCCACGCGACGCTCGGCGCCGGCAGGCTGTAGCGGCCGGCCTTGTCGGCGACGAGCTCCCACGTCACCGACACGCCGATCTTGGCCGTGACCTGGCCCCCGACGATCTGCACGCTCGTCTCGGTCGCGATCGACGGCGTGCCCACGCGGATCTCGCGCGGTGCGCCGCGCAGCTGCGGATCACTCGGCGCCTGCGCGCCGCGCTCGACGTTCACCTTGAGCCGCACGGTGAAGGGCTCGCCGACCTCGACGCGGCGCGAGCTCAGCTCGACGGTGACCTGCGGGTCAGATCCCTGCGCGATCGCGATCGGGCTCGGCGCTCCCGCGGCGATCGCGAGGGCGAACAGGGCCGCGCGCGCGAGGCGCCTCACTTGTCCTCCATGCCGCGCGCGCGCCTTCGGGACGCGCGGTTCTTCGCCTCCTGCTCCTGGTAGGTCGGCGCCTCCTCGAGCTGGTCGAGCATGCGGTCGTCTTGGCGGCTGTCGGGCGACGCGGGCTCGGGCTTCGGATCCGGGGGTGGCTGCGGCTTTCCGCCGTCCTCGCCGCCCGCATCCTGTCCGCCGTCCTTGCCGTCGCCGCCGTCGCCCTTGCCGCCGTCGGGCCCCGCGTCGTCGCCGCCGTCCTTGCCCGCGTCGTCGCCCGCATCCGGTCCGGCGTCGGGTCCGGCGTCGGGTCCCGCGTCGGGTCCCGCGTCCGGCGCGGCGTCCGGCGGCGGATCGGGCGGCGCGTCGGGGCCCGCGTCCTTCTGGTCCTCGATGCGCCGCAGCGCGATCGCGCGGTTCCACGCGGCGTCGCGGCCGATGCCGTCGCCGCCCGCGTCGGCCGGCAGGCCTGGGACGAGCCCGAGACCCTGGTCGTAGTACTTCACCGCGTCCTCGTACTTGCGGCGCAAGAACTCGAGGTTGCCCGAGAGGTAGTGGGCGCGCGCGCGCAGATCGAGAGGAACGCTCGCGTCCGAGGCGATCGCGCGCACGACGACCATCGCGCAGTCGATCTCGATCGATCGCTGGGCTGCGAGCGCTTCGGCCTCCGCGCCTCCGTCGCCCTGCTCCTCCTCGCCGAAGCGGCGGCCGTACTTCTCTCCCAGGTAGAAGAGCGCGAGGCCCAGGTCGAAGGACCCGCTCGGCAGCTTGCGCACCCGGTCCGGCAGGCCGATGCCGGCGTCGCCGCACGCGCCCGTGCCGAGGTACGTCTCGAGCGTTTGCTCGGCCGTGAGGAGCGACCCCGCGTCGAGCTTGCGGATCGCGTCGCTCACCTCGGGGGCGTCGCGGTGGAACGGCTCGCGCGGATCCCAGCCGGAGCAGCCCGAGGAAAGCGCCGTCGCCGCGCCGATCACGCACGCGATCCCGAACGCGACCGCGATCGCCGCGCGCGCGCGCGCCCGCACCGCCTCGAGGACCCGCTGCGCGGTCGTCGCCCCGGGGACCGGCCTCCTGGGATCACGCTTCGCCACGCGGGCCTCCTGCCGTGATCGCGCCGCGCGGCGCGCGTCCGCCGGCGGGGCTCGTCGCGCCGCGCTTCGACCCGGGTAGCTTCGACGCGCCGATCGCGGCCGCCGCCCCCGTGAAGCCCCCGGGCCGCTTCGGCAGCGGGGGCGTCTTGCGCGTGAAGCGTCGCGCCGCCGCCTCGCCGACGAAGACCTCGACCACGAGCAGCAGGATCGCGAGGCCGAGCGGGTAGAAGTACACGTCGGCGTAGACCGTCTCGACGCGCTCGGCGAGCTCGCTCTTCATCTGCCGACGGAGCTCCGCGGCGATCGTGTCGATGCCCGTCGACCCCTTCGCCGCGCGCACGAGCGTGCCGTTGCCGGCCTGCGCGACGGCCGCGAGCTGCGCCTCGCCGTCCGCCGAGAGCTCCGTCGTGAGCGGCTTGCCGCTGCGGTCGGTCCGCCAGCCGGCGATCTTGCCGTCCTTGTCGATCTCCGGGATGCGCTCGGGCGTGCGGCCGCCGATCTGCACCACGTGGACCGTCGTCCCGTCCGCGCCCGCCCCGCGCGCCGTCGCGACCGGGTCGCCCTCGAGATCCTCGCCGTCGGTGACGAGCAAGATGACGCGCTTGTGCTCGCCGGACTTCGGGTCGCGGTGGAGGAGATCGCGAGCCATCTCGAGCGCGCGGCCGATCGCGGTGCCGCCGACGGGCATGTCGTTCGGCTCGAGCTGCCGGAGAAACTGGGCGATCGCGGACCCATCCGCAGTGAGCGGGAAGCCCATCGGCTCGCCGGCGAACGCGACCGCGCCGAAGCGCGCGCCCTCGAGGTCCTTCACCAGCCGCGCGCACTCGACCTTCGCCCGGAAGATGCGCGAGGGCTCGACGTCGCGCGCGTACATGCTCTTCGAGTAGTCGAGCACGATCACCACGTCGACGTTCGTGGCCGGCACGAGCCGCGTGCCCTTGCCGTACTGCGGGCGCGCCGCCGCGACGAACGCGAGCGCGGTCGCGACCACGAGCAGCACGCCCTTCCACGCGCGCCGCTTCGACCCGTCGGCGGTCGTGAGCGCTCGCACGCGATCGGGGTCGCCGAAGCGCTTCACCGTCCGCGCGGCCCCGAGCCCGCCCCACACGAGCAGCGCGCCGACGAGGACCGCCACGAGCGTGCCGAGCAGGAAGTACGGCGACGCGAAATTCACGGGAACCTCCGCAGGAGCCACGCGCGGAGGAGCGCGTCGAGCGCGACGAGCGCGACGCCGGGGAAGAGCAGGAACGGGAACAGGTCCTCGAACGACGAGACCGACGCCTCGAAGCGCGTCTTCTCGAGGTGGTCGAGCACCGCGTGCATGCTGTCGGCGAGCGCCTTGGCGTCGGTCGCGACGTACGACACGCCGCCCGTCTCCTTCGACATCTTCGCGAGCAGCTCCGGGTTCACCGGGTAGTGCTCGCGGCTGTAGTGTGGCTGGCCGAAGAGATCGACGCCGTCCTCGACCTCGACCTCGTCGCCGTTGCCGATCTGGATCGTGTAGACCTTCGCGCCCACCGTCGTCGCGAGGTGCGTCGCGTAGTCCGGCGAGATCATGCCGGCGTTCGAGTCGCCGTCGGTGAGCAGCAGGATGACCTTGGACTGCGCGTCGCTCTTGCGCAGCCTCGCGACGGCGGTGCCGACCGCGTCGCCGATCGCCGTGCCGCTGCCGTCGACGATGCCGAGCGTCAGCTTCGAGACGAGCTGGCCGAGCAGGTGGTAGTCGAGCGTCGGCGGCGACAGGATGTACGCCGCCTTGCCGAAGACGACGACGCCGATCCGGTCGGTCCGTCGCCGCGCGATGAAGTCGTTGACGACGATCTTCGCGGTGTCGAGGCGCGTGAGGCGCTTGCCCTTGGGTAGATCCTGCGGCGCCCCCGGCAGCGTGCGGACGTCGGCGTCGAGGATGGCGCGCATGGACCCCGAGAGGTCCATCACCATCACGATGTCGATGCCCTTGTCGTCGGACCGCTGGTCGCGAAGGATCGACACCGGCCGCGCCATCGCGAGCACGAGCATCGCGACCGCGACCGCGCGCACCGTCCCGGGCACGTCGCGCAGCCACACGCGCAGCCCGCGCGGCCCGGTGACGAGCGGCGCCACGGTGCCGATGCGCAGCCGCGGTTTGCGGCGATCTTGCCCGAACGTGCCCCAGAACCACACGGCGGGCACCACGGCGATCAGGGCGATGGCCCACGGGTGCTGCCAGGTCGCGCTCTCCCACACCTCGCCGCGCGCCGCGAGCGGGTAGGCGAGCGCGATCACGACGGCGGCGAGCGTCGAGAGCAGGGCGACGGCGATTCGGGGCCCGCGCTTCACGTCGAGGCCTCCTCCGCGTCGCGCGTCATGGGCGCCGGCGTCGTGCGCCGGACGATCGTCTCGCCGCGGGCGAGCGCGTCGAGGCAGTCCTGCTCGGCGGGCTCGACGCGCGCGAACTTCACGAGGTCGCAGTCCGCGAGGAACGCGCCGATCGTGGCGAGCTCCGGCACGGGCGGCCGAACGCGGCGCAGGAGCGATCGCATCTCGTCGGTCGTCGTCTCGAGCCCGTCGAAGCCGTAGCGCGCGCCGAGGTAGCGCCGGACGCAGTCGCTCACGCGGTCGAAGTGCTCGCCGAACCGCCCCGCGGGCAGGAGCCCCGATCGGCGGATCTCGTCGAGCTCCTCGATGGCGGCGACCCAGGGCAACTTCGGCGGCACCACCGGGACGGGCCGCGGGCGGCGGGCCCAGCGGCGGAGGAGCCACGCGGCCACGATGGCGACGACCGCGCCGACGACGGCGCCGGCCGCGAGCTGCTTGGCGAGCACCCACTCCTCGCGTTGCGCGCGCGGATCGGGGCTCGGTCGCACCTTCGGATCGACCTCGTTCGCGATCGGATCGTCGACCAGGATCGGGTGCGGCCTCGTGCACACCGTGACGAGCTCGCCGCTCGCCCGCGCGATCGCGATCGGCACCGGCGGCAGCACCATCGCGTTGCGCCCCGGCTCCTTCGGCAGCGGCACGAACGGCACGCGCAGCGTCGTGGTCGTCGTCGCGCCGGTCGCCTTCGTCTCGATCGTGGGGCCCGCGCCGCCGTCCGCGTCGGGCAGCACGAAGCCCGCCGCGCCGAGCGCCTTCGCGGCGTCGCCCCCGCCGCGGGTCTTGAACCCCTCGGGCAGCACCGACTCGCCCTTGCCGTGCTTGACCGTCACCTCGAGCGTCGCCGCGTAGCCCGAGACGCCGCGGGACGGGAACGCCTCGACGATCTCGGGCCGCGCGGCGCCGCTCGGCACGTGCTCGACGCACGACGCCCAGATCCGATCGGCGCCCGCATCGGCCGGACCCGCCGCGCGCGCGACGGTCCACGGGGCGATCACCGCGGCCGCCGCGCCGAGCGCGCCGATCAGGAGAGAAGCCGTCGTCACCGCGGGACGTCTCATCGGCGCAGCCTCCGCGCCCGCTTCGCGAAGAGGGCTCGCAGCGGCTCGACGAAGCTCTGGTCGGTGCGCACGACGACGTGGTCGAGCGCGAGCTTCGCGAAGAGCCGTTCGCGCGCGAGCCGCGCCGCCCGCATCGTGACCTTGTAATGATCGCGCACGCGCCGGTCGCTCGTGTCGACGAGCACGTCCTCGCCGGTCTCGAGGTCCTCGAAGCTCGCGAGGCCGACGTCCGGCAGCTCCTCGTCGCGAGGGTCGACGAGCATCACGGGGATCACGTCGTGCTTGGCCGACGCGAGCGCGAGCGCGCGCTCGTAGCCGGACGCGAAGAAGTCGCTCACCACGAACGCGACGCTCTTGCGCTTGGCGACCTTCGACAGGGTCTCGAGCGCGAGCTTGAGGTTCGTCCCCGAGTACTCGGGCTTGAAGCCGAGGATCTCTCGGATGACGCGCATGACGTGCTTGTCGCCCTTCTGCGGCGGCAGGAGCTTCTCGACCACGTCCGTCGCGAGCACGAGCCCGACGCGGTCGTTGTTCTTGATGGCGCTGAACGCGCACAGCGCGCAGATCTCGGCGGCTACCCGCGCCTTCGACGCCCGGATCGTGCCCCACTCCTCGCTCTGGGAGAGGTCGACGACCAGCATGACGGTCATCTCGCGCTCCTCCGTGAACACCTTCACGAAGGTCTCGTTCATGCGCGCCGAGACGTTCCAGTCGATGAAGCGCACGTCGTCGCCCGGGTTGTACGCGCGCACCTCGCGGAACGAGAGGCCCTGCCCCTTGAAGACGGAGTGGTAGGTGCCCGACAGCTGCTCGTTCGCGAGCCGCTGCGTGCGGATCTCGATCGCGCGGAGCTGCTTGAGCAGCTCGGCCGGCAGCGGTGAGGAGCCTCGTTGCGCCATGGCGTCTCGTGGGTCGCGGCCGGAGGGCCCTACGGGACCTCGACCACCTCGAACACGCGCCGCACGATCTGCTCGGTCGTGACCTCCTCGGCCTCCGCCTCGTAGGTGAGGATCACGCGGTGGCGCAGCACGTCCGGGCCGATCGCCTTCACGTCCTCGGGCGTCACGTAGCCGCGGTGGCGGAGGAAGGCGTGCGCGCGCGCCGCCTGCGCGAGGGCGATCGAGGCGCGCGGGCTCGCGCCGTACTCGATGAGGCTGCCGAGCTCGCGCATGCCCTTTTGCCCGGGCTCGCGCGTCGCGAAGACCACGTCGACGATGTAGTCCTTCACGCGGTCGTCCATGTAGACGTCCTTGACCACGCGCTTGGCGCTGAGCAGCTGCTCGGTGCTGAGCACCGGCGTCGCCTTCGGATCGAGCACGCCGGTCGCGCGATCGATGATCTGCCGCTCCTCGGCGCGGCCGGGGTAGCCGACCTTGATCATCAGCATGAAGCGGTCGACCTGCGCCTCGGGCAGGCGGTAGGTGCCCTCCTGCTCGATCGGGTTCTGCGTCGCCATGACGACGAACGGGTCGGGCAGCTTGTAGCTGGTCTCGCCGATCGTGACCTGGCGCTCCTGCATCGCCTCGAGCAGCGCGCTCTGCACCTTGGCCGGCGCGCGGTTGATCTCGTCCGCGAGCACGAGGTTCGCGAAGATCGGGCCGAGCTTCGAGGTGAACTCGCCGCGCTGCTGGTTGTAGATGACGGTGCCGACGAGGTCCGCCGGCAGGAGATCCGGCGTGAACTGGACGCGGGCGAACTTCGCCGTGATGGCGTCGCAGAGCGTCTTCACCGTGAGCGTCTTCGCCAGGCCGGGCACGCCCTCGAGCAGGACGTGGCCGCCGGTGAGCAGCCCGATGAGGATGCGCTCGATCATGTACGCCTGACCGACGATGACCTTGCCGACCTCGGCTGTCAGATCATCGAGGAAGGCGCTTTCCTTCGCTACCAGCTCGTTCAGGGCGCGGACGTCGTGCATGTCTTCGTTGGGGGGGTGGCTCGGATCGAGGGCGGGTCGTCGGGGCCGGGGGTCGCCCCGGGGAGGGGGCGCACCCTCGGCGCCGAGCGGGCTCATAGCAAGCCTTGCGCGCGCAGGACAACCGGAGCGGTCACCGTATTCCCCGAAACCGTCCCGAGGCCGCGCGCGGGGGGGCGCACGCGGCGGTCGCGGAGGGCCTCGCTCACCCCAAATTCGCGAACCGGACGCCGCCGTGTCTAGAATGCTCCCCGAGGGCCGCACCACGGCTCCTCAGACTGGCAAGCGGCGACGTGGCGCGACCCGTGGTTGAGAGCTCCGGCGACATCGAGACCTTCAGCAAGACCGATCCGGTCGGCGCGGGGGATACGGTGCAGCTCATCTTCCGATCCGACGAGGAGGCGAGCCCTCCGTTCAACCTGCGCATCAAGGGCCCGGCCGGGAAGGTCATCCTCGAGCGCGTGCTGCGCGAGCTGCCGACCGGCAAGCCCCAGAGCGCCGCGCCCGTGCAGTTCACGGTGTCGGGGACGGGCGACTACAAGATCGAGATCTGGCAGCTCTACGGCAAGTCGCGCGGCGACGCCGTCCTGCACGTCGCCTGATCGGCGCGCGCGCGCCGCCCGTCTGCGAGCCATTTCGGCGTGGACGGTCGACCACGCTGCGCGCACACACGATCCGCTCTCGCCCTCGTCGACGGAAGCATGCGGCAGCACCTTCGGGTGTGCCTTCCGAGAGCGCAGGTCGCGACGGATCCCGTCGGCGGGACGGGCAACCCGCGGCGCGGTTTGCTACGCTCGCCGATAACGCATGCCTGCCGTTACGCACGTCGCCCGCGAGATCCACCTGAAGGTCGTCTACTACGGCGCGGGGCTCGGCGGGAAGACGACGAACCTCCGCTGGTTGCACGCGCACACGCGACCGGAAGCCCGCGGCAAGCTGCTCTCGCTCGACACCGAGGCGGAGCGCACGCTCTTCTTCGACCTGCTCGCGCTGCACCTCGGCGCGTACAAGGGCTACACCGTTCGCCTGCACCTCTGCACGGTGCCCGGGCAGATCGCCCACGACGAGACGCGCAGGCTCGTGCTTCGGGGCGTCGACGGCGTGGTCTTCGTCGTCGACAGCCAGCGCGGCATGCTCGACTCGAACGTCGAGAGCATCCGCAACCTCGAGGACAACCTGCGGCTGCAGGGCGACGACCCGGACCTCTTGCCGCTCGTGGTCCAGTACAACAAGCGCGACCTTGCGGACGTCGTGTCGCTGCCCGAGCTACGCGACGAGCTCCGCGTGCCCGAGGGCGTGCCCGAGTTCGAGGCCTCCGCGATCCAGGGCGTCGGCGTCTTCGAGACGTTGAAGGTCATCGTCCGCCAGTGCCTCGCGCTCACCCCCGATCCGGCCTCGATGCGCGAGGGGCGCACGCCGTCAATCTTGCCGGGCCGCCGCCCGTCCATGTACCCCGACGCGCCCGCGCAGCTCGCGCGGGTCCCGCTCGCGCCCAGGGTGCCGAAGTTCGGCGGAGCCTAGCGGCCGCGGGGCGCGCGGCAGTCCGAATGGATGCGCTCGAAGCGGCGGCTCGCGTCGAGCTCGGCCGCCTGCCGGACGTCGTCGCCGCTCGAGAGCTCGAGCGCGTGCACGACAATGCGCACCCGCAGGTCGCACGCGCTGCACTGCACCTCCACGCAGTGGAGCGGAGCCCCGGGCCCGGGTGGGATCCATCGGAGCGCGGTGTCGGCGAGGTCGGTCACGGCAGCTCGGGGGGCTGGAGGTGGCGACGAACCTTGGCGAGCCGCGAGACGGCGCCCGGACCGGCCAAGTAGGTCCTGAGGACGGTAGGGCCTGCGCCGAAAAATGAGAAGCCCTTGCAGGAGGGCGAGGAGGCTGGAAGTCGGATCCAGGCTCCCCATCTGCCCGTCTTCTCGCCCCCATGTTTCATGAAATCCAGCACGGACGGCCAGGCGGGCCGCCCCGCCAGGTGGAGCGGACCGTCGCAGCTCGGGCCACCGTTCGCCGTCCTGCCCGTGATCGCCGGACCGACGCCGTCGGCCCAGGGCGAAGCCGTCCGATCGCGCGGCCGTATGCTGTCGCGCGCTCGGGTCGCCCTGGTAGCATCCGCGCCCCATGAAGCGCGTTGGCATCCTCTGCGGTCGCGAGACGTCCTTCCCCGAGGCGCTGATCGCCGAGCTCGCGCGCCGTGACGCGGGCGTCGTCGGCGAGCACGCTCGGATCGACCTCGCCGAGGTGAGCGTGCCGCTGCCGTACGACGTGCTGATCGATCGGATCAGCCACGATGTGCCCTGCTATCAGCCGATCCTCAAGCTCGCGGCCCTCCACGGCGCGCGCGTCGTGAACAACCCGTTCTGGCGCATCGCCGACGACAAGGCCCTCGGCACGGCGCTCGCTAGGAAGCTCGGCGTGCCCGTGCCGCGGACCGTGGTCCTGCCGGCGAAGAGCTACGGGCCCGACGTGACCTCGGGCAGCCTCAGGAACCTGGCCTATCCGCTCGACTGGGACGGCATGATTGCCATGCTCGGCCTGCCCATGTACCTCAAGCCCCACTGGGGCGGCGGGTTTCGCAACGTGCGGCGCGTGACGTCGAAGAGCGAGCTCTGGCGCGTCTACGACGAGAGCGGCGAGCTCACGCTGATCGCGCAGGAGGAGATCGTCTGGACCCACTACGTGCGCTGCGTCGTGGTCGGCAAGCGCGAGGTGCTCGCGCTGCCCTGGGATCCTCGCCTGTCGCACTTCGACCGCTACGCGAAGGCGGCCGACACGATGCCCCCGATCGACCCCGCGCTGCTCTCGGTGATCGAGGCGTACGCGCGCACGCTCTGCGACGCGCTCGGCTACGACATGAACACGGTCGAGTTCGCCGTGAGGGACGGCGTCCCCTACGCGATCGATTTCATGAACTCGGCGCCCGACTTCGACCTGAGCTCGCTCGGCGAGGTCGCGTTCGCGTGGACCGTCGGCAAGATGGCTGACCTCGTGACCCGGCTCGCCGCCGAGCCGCGCGATCCCGTCTATCGCTGGGACGCGCTCCTCGGCGCGTGACCGCCTGACCGCGGTCTGCCCGCCGGCACCCGCCCCGCGCCGTCGCTCGAGGGCGCTACTTCGACCAGCGAAGGCGAGGCTGCCGCGCGGCGCGGGCCTCGTCCAGGCGGCCGACGACCGTGCTGTGGGGCGCGGTCTTCACGAGCTCCGGATCGCGATGGGCCTCTTCCTTGATGGCGATCATCGCGGCGACGAACTCGTCGATCGTCTCCTTCGTCTCGGTCTCGGTCGGCTCGATCATGAGCGCGCCCGGCACGACGAGCGGGAAGTACACCGTCGGCGAGTGGAAGCCGTAGTCGAGCAGCCGCTTCGCGACGTCGAGCGTGCGGACGCCGGTCTCCTTCTCGAGGTCGTGATCCGAGAGCACGCACTCGTGCATGCAGGGCTGCGGGACCGGATCGGTGTAGTGGTCCTTCAGCTGCGACCAGGCGTAGCGCGCGTTCAGCACCGCGAGCGCGCTCGCCTGCGTCAGCCCGGGGCCGCCCATCTCGCGGATGTACGTGTACGCGCGGATGAACATGCCGAAATTGCCCGTGAAGGCGCGGACGCGGCCGATCGACTGCGGTCGGTCGGTATCGAGCGCGAACGCGTCGCCTCGGCGCACGACCACGGGCGTCGGCTGGAAGGGCTCGAGGTGCTTCTTGAAGCAGACCGGGCCGGACCCGGGCCCGCCGCCGCCGTGCGGGGTCGTGAAGGTCTTGTGCAGGTTGATGTGGATGACGTCCATCCCGACGTCGCCCGGCCGCGCCCACCCCATGATGGCGTTGGTGTTCGCGCCGTCGCCGTAGACGAGCCCGCCCTTGTCGTGGATGAGCTTCACGATCGCGGGCAGGTAGCGCTCGTAGACGCCGAGCGTGTTCGGGTTCGTGATCATCAGCCCGCAGACGTCGTCGCCGCTCTCGCGCTCGAGGGCGCGCAGCACGTCCTCGGGGTGCGTGAGCCCGTCGGCCGTCTTCTCGATCTTCACGGCGGTGAGGCCGTTGAGCGAGCAGCTCGCCGGGTTGGTGCCGTGCGCGCTCTCGGGGATGAAGACCTTCTTCGGTGATCGGCCCTGCGCCTCGTGGTAGGCGCGCATCATCATCAGGCCGACGAGCTCGCCCTGCGCGCCCGCCGAGGGCTGCAGCGAGCAGGCGTCCATGCCGCTCACCTCGCAGAGCGCCTCCGACAGGCGCCACATCACCTCGAGCGAGCCCTGAGCCAGCGCGTCCGGCGTCTGCGGGTGAAGGTGCAGGAAGCCGGGGATCCGCGCGGCCCACTCGTTGACCTTCGGGTTGTACTTCATCGTGCACGACCCCAGCGGATACAGCTGCGAGTCGATGCAGAAGTTCCACTGCGAGAGGCGCAGGAAGTGGCGGAACGCTTCCGGCTCGCTGACCTCGGGGAGGCCGGCCTCCTCGCGCCGCGCGAGCGCGCCGAAGCGCGCGGCCACGTCGACGGCGGGGACGTCGAGCTCGGCGAGCGACGCGCCGGATCGGCCGGGGGCGCCGCGCTCGAAGATGGGGGGCTCGGAGAACTGGATTCCGCGGGGCTGGGGGGCGCTCATGCGAGGGCCGGAGCGTTTGCCCGCGCCCGCGCGGAGTCAACTGCGTGTCGAGGGGTCGCGCGACCCCTCGCGGGGCTACGGGGCCTGCGGCGCCTCGGGCTTGCCCTTCTCCTTGCTGTCGCCGTCCCAGTCGCCGCCGCCGAGGTCACGGCTGCCGCTGCCGCCGATCGACGAGAGATCGGGCGCCATGTTGCGCTGCTTGATCGCGTCCCACGGGTCGCCGACCTCGTCGTCGTGGCGGCCGATCTCGCCGACGACCTGGTCGTCGACGTTGTCGCCCGCGGGCCGCTTGTAACGGAAATAGCCGTGGCCATCGCGCTTCGAGTTCGGACCGACCGCGCCGACCGTGTGCTCGACCCACTTGAAGCGGATCGTGTCGCCGGTGACCGTGCCGTTCAGCTCGCCCCAGCGGTCCTTCGGCGGGCGGATCCACTTGCCGCTCACGGAGCTGCCCTGCTTGACGAGGTGCAGGAAGCCGTAGAGCTCGCTGTAGTAGACGCCCGCCCAGTCGGCGCCGCTCGGCATGTCGCCCGGCGTGATCTGGGCCAGCTTGGCCGTGGGCCCGGACGGACCGCATCCGATGGCGCCGAACGCCGCGAGCGAGAGCGCTCCGGCGGTCGCGATCACCAACACCTTGTGGTGCATGCTCATGGGGCGCGAGCCTAGCACAGCGACCCCGCCCGACCTCAACGGGCGGCGACGTCGCGCGGCGTGATCGCGCGGACGAGCGCTCCGGGGTCGAGGCGGTGATCGAGCGCGAGCACGGGGCGCCCGTGCACCGAGCGCGGGAGCTTGGTCGCGCAGCGGCTCGTGGTCAGCCACACGTCTGCGTCGCGGGCGATCCGGTCGAGCGCGCGCGGGCCGAGGCGCGCGTGGTCGGCGAGCGCCACCACCGCGGTGGGCGTGACGCCCCGGCGGGCGAGGGCGCGCACGACGCGGTCGGGGCGGCCGATCGCGAGCACGAGGCCCACGCGGAGCCCGGCGAGGTCGGCGAACGCGCGCCGCGCGCCGCGGTCGTCGACGGCGCCCGCGAGGTCGCTCTCGATCACGATCGCGCCGGCCGGAAGCGGCGCGCCCTCGCCGCCGAGTCGATCGCGCACGACGGCCACTCGATCGCTCGCCGCGAGGAGCGCGAGCGGCGCCGCGCGCAGATCGCCGAGGGGCGGGCACGCGCCCGCGCCCCACGGCGCCTCGGCGTCCATCACGAGCACGCTCTCCGCGAGCCGTCGAGGCGCGCTCTGCAGGAGCCCATCGACCACGATCGTCCGCGCGCCGGCGGCCGCGGCCGCGTCGACGGCGGCCTGCCGGGTCGGCGCGACGACGACCCGCACGGGGTCGGCCGCGAGCAGGCGCGCCGCGGCGAGCGCGTCGTCCCCGACGACCTCGGGCGCGTCGTCGGGCAGGACGACCCGCGCGCGGCCGGGCGCGGATCGGTACGCGTGGCAGACCAGCGCGACGCCCCCGCCGCTGCCCGCCGCGATCGCCCGCGCGACCGCGATCGCCACCGGTGACTTGCCCGCGCCGCCGAGCACGGCGCTGCCGATGCCCACGACCCGCACTCCGTCCGGCAGGAGGAGCGGTCGCGCGATCCGGGGCGCCGCCGCGCGCGCCCACGCCTGCTCGACGGTGGCGACGATCGATCGAAGCGTGGCGCTTCGCGCGCCGCCGATCCGGCCGTGCTCGAGCCCGCGCCCCACGATCTCGCGCAGCGCGTCCATCGCGTTCGATCCTCCCGCGATCAGGGCGTTCTGCGCGCGCTGCCCGACTCGTTCCAGCTCAGATTGCGGCGGCCTCGGCGAGCGCCTCGTCGGCGGCCGCCACCGTCTTCGCGAGGTCGGCCTCGTCGTGCGCGCCGCCGAGGAATGCGGCCTCGTACTGCGAAGGGGGCCAGTAGACGCCGCGGGCGAGCATGCCGGCGTGCCACGCGGCGAACCGCTTGGTGTCCGATCGCGCCGCGTCGGTCCACGATCGGACGGGGCCCGCCTGGAAGAAGAGCGTGATCATCGACCCGACGCGCTGCACGCAGGCCGCGACCCCGCGCTTCGCGGCCGCCGCGCGCAGGCCCGCCTCGAGCGCCGCGCCGCTCTTCTCGAGCTTCTCGTAGAGCGCCGGGGTCAAGAGATCGATCGTCGCGAGCCCCGCCGCGACCGCGACCGGGTTGCCGCTGAGCGTGCCCGCCTGGTAGACGGGGCCGAGCGGCGCGATCGTGCTCATCACGTCGTCGCGGCCGCCGTAGGCCGCCAGCGGCATGCCGCCGCCGATGACCTTGCCGAGCGCCGTGAGGTCCGGGACGAGGCCGAAGCGCTCCTGCGCGCCGCCGCGCGCGACGCGCGAGCCGGTCATCACCTCGTCGAAGATCGACAGCGCGCCGTGTCGCTTGCAGATTGAGACGATCGCCTCGAGGTAGCCCGGGAGCGGCGGGACGCAGCCCATGTTGCCCACGACCGGCTCGACGATCACCGCCGCGATCTCGCCGCCGCGCGCCGCGAAGAGCGCCTCGAGCGCCGGCACGTCGTTGTACGGCAGCGTGACCGTCGTGCGCGCGGTGCCCTCGGGCACGCCGGCCGAGTCCGGCACGCCGAACGTCGCGAGGCCGCTCCCCGCCTTGACGAGCAGGTGGTCGGCGTGGCCGTGGTAGCAGCCCTCGAACTTCACGATGACGTCGCGCCCGGTGAAGCCGCGCGCGACGCGGATCGCGCTCATGGTCGCCTCCGTGCCGCTCGAGACGCAGCGCAGCTTCGCGATCGAGGGGTAGAGCTCGCGGACCTTCTCCGCGAAGCGCACCTCGCGCTCGGTCGGCGCGCCGAACGACAGCCCGAGCTCGGCGGCTTCGATCAGCGCGGCGAGCACCGCCGGGTGCGCGTGCCCCAGGATGGCCGGGCCCCACGAGCCGACGTAGTCGACGTACTCGGTGCCGTCGGCGCCCCAGAGGTGAGATCCCGCGGCGCGCGAGACGAAGATGGGCTCGCCGCCGACGGCGCGGAACGCGCGGACGGGGCTGTTCACGCCGCCGGGGATGACGGCTCGGGCGCGTTCGAAGAGGGCCTTGGAGGCGGAGTCGGACATGGCCGGCGAGGCTAGCAGGAACGTGCCCTTCGGGAAGGGCTTGGACGAGACGTGAGCCGGGACGCGCCGGCGAGCCCCCGTCGAGCATCCGTGTCGCGGCCGGACGATTTGTCGCATGCCCCGGGGCGTGTCCCTGGGTTCCCCGGCTCGAAACGGGCGGTCGTCGCGGTGGCACGTCGGTTGCGATGGCCGAGCAACGAATCGCCACCGCGAGCCCCAAGGCAGAGGAACTTCAATGAACGCATTCGCTCGTACTTCGCGCCGCGCCTTCACCCTGGTCGAGCTCATGATCGTCGTTGCGATCATCGGCGTTCTCGCGGCCCTCGCCATCTACGGCGTGCGCAAGTACCTCGCGAGCGCGAAGACCTCCGAGGCCAAGAACACGGTCGGCGCCATCACGCGCGGCGCGGCGGCCGCCTACGAGCGCGAGACGACGGCCTCGCAGGTGGTGGCCGAGGGCTCGAACTCGGCCGCCTCGTCGAACGCGCTCTGCTTCAGCGCGACCGGCGTCCCGAACTTCGTGCCCAAGGGCGTCAAGTACCAGCCCAACACGAAGGAGGGCTCGGACTTCGAGGTCGGCGACACCGTGACGGGCTGGAAGTGCCTGAAGTTCACGCTGAGCCAGCCCGTTTACTACCAGTACTCGTACAACAAGGGCGCGCAGATCACGAAGGCTCCCGCCGGCGACTTCGAGGTCGCGGCCGTGGGCGATCTCGACGCGGACGCGCTGCTCGCGTCGTTCGCTCGCACCGGCAAGGTCAACGCGACGACCGGTCAGCTCATCCTCGCCACGCAGGTCTACATCGACAACGAGTTCGAATGAGCCTGCCTCCGGTGAGCTCCTCCGTCGCCGCCCCCTTCGGGGGGCGCGTGCTCGTGGTGGATCAAGACGAGGAGCTCTGCCGGCTGATTGCCGACATCGTCGGCGACGCGGGTCACCGCGCGCGCAGCACGAGGGACGCCGAGGAGGCGCGTGACCTCCTCGCCGCCGGGGAGGTCGACCTCCTCATCGTGGGCGAGGCCCTCGTCGACGTCCGCGAGCTGGGGCCCGTGCGGCGCCAGCGACGCGCGTTCGAGGTCCCTGCGATCGTGATCACCGAGTTCGGCCACTCGCGGCCCTTCGTCCGCGCGGGCGACGAGGTCCTGACCAAGCCCTTCCGCAGCGGCGACCTGCTCGCCCGCGTCGCGCGACTCTCGCGGCTGCCCCAGCGCGTCGCCGTGTAGCTGGCGTCGGGGGGCGGCGCCCTCGCGCGCAAACGACCCCGCGACGAGGGGCCGCGCCTTCGTCTACCATCGTGGGCTTCTCACGAGAGGGCCGCGATGACCACGAAGAGATCGGCGACATCGAACCCGCGGCCCGGCCTGGGGCTGCGACGGATTGGCGCGCTCGCCCTCGGCCTCGGCGCGCTCGCGGCCTGCTCGGGCGCCGCGACCTCGACGCCGGGGGACGCGCTCGGCGCCGGAGGTGCGAAGACCGGTGGCGCCGGTGGTCCTGCGACCGGGGGATCCGGAGGGCATGGCGGCACCACCGCGTCGGGCGGAGCCGGCGGGATCGGCGGCGCCGGCGGGGGGCCCGAGTGCCTCACCTCGTCCGACTGCACGAAGGACCCGAAGAAGCCCGTCTGCGACCCGGCGGTCTCGGCCTGCGTCGCGTGCACGCTCGCCGAGGACGTGTGCGCCCAGGGGCAGCTCTGCGTGGCCGGCGACGTCTGTCAGGTGGGCTGCGCCGACGCGTCCGATTGCAAGGCGGACCAGGTCTGCGACCTCGCGTCGCACCTGTGCGTGAACTGCGACGTCGACGGGGACTGCAACGCGGGGTCGATCTGCGTCGGCAACACCTGCCTCCCCGGGTGCTCGAAGGATCAGCCCTGCCAGGCGGCCGATCTCACCTGCTGCATCGCGAGCTGCGTCGACCTCGAGGCCGACCTCGCGAGCTGCGGCGCGTGCGGGCAGGCGTGCGACGACCCCCCGCACGGCACCCCGTCGTGCGTCGGCGGCTCCTGCGGGCTCGCGGCGTGCGTGGCGCCCTGGGCCGACTGCGACGGGGATCCGACCAATGGCTGCGAGGTCGACACGCTGGCCGACGGCGCGTGCGCCTGCCTGCCCGGCGACACGGCGCCTTGCTACGAGGGCGCCCCGGGCAGCGAGGGCGTCGGCGTCTGCCACGGCGGCCTGCGCACCTGCGACGCGACCGGCGTGAAGTGGGGCGATTGCCTCGGGGCGGTGCTGCCGCAGCCCGAGCGCTGCAATGGTCTCGACGACGACTGCGACGGCGTCCCCGAGGCGCCCGGCTGCGTCGACTGCCAGCCGAAGACGGGATCGTGCGTCGGTCAGGTCGGGACCACGTGCCGCGACGACGGGCTCGCGCTCGTCACCGAGACCTGCGACGCCCTCCAGGGCACCACGTGCAACGCGATCACCGGCCGGTGCGACGGGGCGTGCGGGCTCGGCGAGCTCGGCGCCTCGTACATCGGCTGCGACTACTTCCCCACCGTGACGGCCAACCTCGTCAACGCGGCCAAGTTCAGCTTCGCCGTCGCCGTCTCGAACACCTCCGCCAGCCCCGCGAACGTCACCATCACGCAGGGCGCCGCCACGCTGAAGACGCTCGCCGTCCCCGCGGGCAGTGTGCAGGTGGTCAGTCTGCCGTGGAACGCCGCGCTCAAGGGGCCGTCCAGCAACAACGTCGTCCCGATGCCCGCGTCGGTGCTGGCGCCGAAGGGGGCCTATCGCCTGCGGTCGACCCAGCCGGTCACCGTCTATCAGTTCAACCCGCTCGACTACAAGGTGGGGGACTGCCAGGCGGATATCACGAATTGCTCGTACAGCAACGATGCCTCGATCTTGTTGCCGACGACCGCGTGGACGGGCACCTACCGGGTCGCGTCGCGCCACCACTTCGGCGGCGCCTCCGGCTTCTACGCCGTGACCGCTCGCGACAACGGGACCAAGGTCAAGGTCACCCCCGGGCCGAACGGCGGCCTCGTGAAGGCCGGGGTCGCCGGCGTCGCGGTGGACGGCACCGGGACGGTGACCCTCGACTCGGGCGACGTGATGCAGATCGTCACGAACGGCGGGGTGTCGCAGAGCGACCCGAACGACGTCACGGGCACGCTCGTCTCCGCCGACAAGCCGGTGCAGGTGATCGGCGGGCACCAGTGCACGTACGTGCCCGACAACCTCGGCTACTGCGATCACCTCGAAGAGACGATGTTCCCGTTCGAGACGCTCTCCGACGAGTACATCGTCGCGACCGCGTTCATCGCCCTGGGCGGCGGCGCGGCGGCGCCGAAGGTCGAGATGGTCCGCGTCGTCGCGACGCACGATGCCACCTTGCTCTCGTACGACCCGCCGAAGCCCGGCGCGCCCGCGAGCATCGCGAAGGCGGGCGGTTGGGTCGAGCTGGCGAGCGACCAGGGCGACTTCGTCCTCAAGGCGAGCGCGCCCGTGCTCGTGGCGCAGTACATGACCGGCCAGGCGGCGGGCGGCAACACGGGCGATCCGTCCGAGTCCCTCGCGGTCGCCAAGGCGCAGTACCGCACGAGCTACCTCTTTCACGCGCCGACGAACTACGAGTCGAACTTCGTCAACGTGATCGCGCCCTCGGGCGGTAGCGTGGCGCTCGACGGCGCGGCGGTCGCGGCGTTCGTACCGATCGGCGCGTCCGGCTACGGCGTCGCGCGCGTCCTGCTCTCGAACGCCGGCAACGGCAACCACCACATCGAGGGAACGCTGCCTTTCGGCATCAGCGTGTACGGCTACGGCCAGTACACGAGCTACTGGTACCCGGGCGGATCGAACCTCGTCCGCCTGCACGACTGAGCGGCGTCAGCCCGCGTCGCTGCGCAGCCGGGCGCGGAGCATGAGGGCCTGGATCAGGTCCTCCTCCACGTCGTCTCGATCCTTCCACCCGAGCGCCAGATAGCCAATCAGCTCGCCGAGCGTCGGGCCGGCCGGGCGCGACCGGCCGCGCTCGTCGACGAGCGTCAGCGTCGCGCCGTCGGGGGCGATTGCGACCGTCGCCCCGCGCGCGCGCGCGCCGCCGAGCGCGCCGCCGCCGACCGTCGCGACCGGGTAGAGGCCGCCCGCCGCGGCGATCGCGAAGGCGGGGTCGGCGCCGCGCGCGGCGGTTTCGGCCGGCCTGAGGAAGTGGAGCGTCCCCTCGATCGCGCCGAGCGACAGCTCGCGGTAGAGGTCGCTGGGGTCCGTCGGGTCGGCCCAGTCGTACGCGCGCGCACACGCGCGCAGGGGCTCGGGCGGGGCGACGCCGACCACCAGGGCGAGGTCTTGCGCGCCGCGGCCGGGCACGCGGCGGAGCGTGGCGACGAGGCGGCGGGTCTCCCGATCGACGCCCGCGGGGGACGGGTCGACGAGGCGCGCCGCGACGCGCCTTTCGGCCTGGAAGAGCGCGGCGACGAGCGCGGGGAGGACGGGCCGGCCGAGCTCCGCCGCGAGCCAGGTCGAGCCGCGGTGGGGCGCGATCGCGCGCGCCTCCTCGGGCGATCCCGGCTCGGCCGCGGCCGCGATCGCCGTCGTCTCGTCGTCGTCCGGCGACGCGCGGCCCGCCTCGAGGCCGTCATCGCCGTCGCGCACGAAGCGGCGGGCCCAGCCGTCCTCCGCGAAGCGGAAGGCGTCGTCGACGAAGATCTCCTCGCCGTAGACGATCGCGTACACGACCGCGTGCGTTCGGCCCTCGGCCGCGGCCGCGTCCCGCACCGCGAGCGCGGGCGAGAGGTCGTCCTCGAAGAGGTCGATCGCGTGCTCGAGCTCGTCGATCTCGCCGAGCTTCTTCGCGCCGCTCCGGTAGAACGCGACGGAGAAGCCCGGCACGCCGGCCAGATCGGCGACGATCAGGTGCGGCGCGGGGACGTCGTAGCCCGCGGTGGCGACGCCGACGCCGTGGGCGAGCGCCTCGTCGGAGACGTCGGTCGATCGGTAGAGGAGGGCTGCGAAGGAGGTGGCCATTCGGGCCACCTCTCTAGCAGGGTGGGGGCGAGAGCGCTGCGCGGGGCGGTCGCCGGCGCCGTCAGGGGACGAAGGGCGAGCAGCCGCCGGCGGCGGGGACCACGTCGGCGACGCTGCGCGGCTCGAGCTTGTTCTGGCTCGCGGACTGGTTGCCGATGCCGATGATCTTCGTGTACTTCGAGCCGGCCGCGCAGATGTTGTCGAGGCCGGCGCCGATCGCGCCGTCGTTCGCGAAGTCGTCGATGCGCAGGTTACCGGTCACGAGGAACTCGTCGTAGTCCTTCGGATCGTCGGGGTTTTGGCTCAGGATTTCGACGTCGTCGACCTCGAGCAGCATCGACTCGTAGCCCTCGGCCTTCGCGCCGCCGGTGGCGATCTCGGCCGGGTCCTGGATGACGATGGGGCCGAAGGGCAGCTGCGTCCCGCCGTCCTCGATCGTGATCACCGGGTTCGACAGCTCGCTCACGGTGCCGTACTCGCTGTACGTGCCGGTCACGGTCACGCGGTTGCCGATGGCGACGCCCGCGGGCGTGCTGGCCGTGAAGACGTAGAGTCCGCCGAACGGCTTCTGGGCGGCGTCCTCGATCCAGAAGCCGCGCGACTTGCCCGTGTCGGGTCGGACGCCGATCACGTACGCGCCCTGGATGGTGACCGTCGTGCCCGCGGCCGGGTGGCCCGGGGCGGCCGGGTCGCGCACGGCCTCGATCGTCGTCGCGCAGGACATCGCGCCCGGGTTCGGCGTCGCGCACGTGTCGCAGAGGTCGCCGTGGCCGTCGGCGTCGGCGTCCTCCTGCTGCGGGTTCGCGAGATCGGGGCAGTTGTCCGTGCCGTTCGGGATGCCGTCGCCGTCGGCGTCGTTGGCGTCGTACGCGGGGCAGCCGTCCTTCTCGTCGACGGGGCAGGGATCGCAGACGTCGCCCTTGCCGTCGCCGTCCCAGTCGGCCTGCTTGCCGCCGTTCATCGGCCGGATCGGGTTGAAGATCGTCGGGCAGTCGTCGTCTCCGTCCTTCACGCCGTCGCCGTCCTGGTCGCCCGCCGTGACGCCGTCCTTGTACGTTTCGCGGTAGGGCAGGCAGCTCGGCTCCGTGTCCGGGGTGCCGCAGAAGAAGAGCGGGTAGATGGCCTCACCGGCCGCGCGCACCGCCGCGAGCGTGGCGCCCGGGATGTCCTTGGCCACGCACGCGCGCTTCGCCCGCCCGCACACGTCGAGCGTCTCGCAGGCGTCGCCGCCGAACGCGTCGTCGCGCACGAGCTCCGAGTCGCCGTAGAGCGGCTTGCCGCCGCGGAGCACGAGCACGACGTCGTCCACGTTGGCGCCGACGACCGCGCGGTGGTCCTTGCGCGTCTTGCCGTCGAAGATGGCGAGGTCGGCGACGTAGCCCGTCTTGAGCATGCCGATCGTCTTGCCGGCGCCGACCGCGATGGCGGCGTTCGTGGTGACCATGCGCCAGAGGCCCGCGTCGTTGAAGTGGCCGCCGAAGTAGCTCGTGTTCAGCTCGTCCGCGCAGCGCAGCTCGCGCAGGAGGTTCATCGACCCGCTCGCGACCCAGTCGGTGCCGAGCGCGATCGGCACGCCGTAGGTGTCGATCTCCGTGACCTGCGCCGTGTCCCCGTACAGGTCGACGTTCGATCGCGGCGACCAGATCACGCTCGACTTGCCCTTGCGCAGCTCATCCATGTCCTTGGCCGTGAGGCCGATGGAGTGGATGACCGACGTCTGCGGCTCGATGACGTCGTTCGCGCCCTGGCTCGTGCACTGGAACTCGTTCTCGGCGGCCTTGTTCACGCCCTCGGAGATGTGCGGCAGGTAGCCGTCGTCGTTCTTGATGTCGGAGTTGGTCGTCGGCGTCCCGCCGTAGGCGCACCCCGTGTCGAGCATCGTGCCGTCCGAGTCGCCGAGCGGGAACGTGTCGCTGTCGGCGATCTGGACCGGCAGCCCCTCGGTCAGGCCCGCCGTGTCGAGGTTCCTGAGCAGGCCGGCCTTGCCGCCGGCGCTCGCCGCGGAGGTGGCGCCGCCCATCACGAAGCGCAGCTCCGCGAACTCGACGACGGACGCCGACGCGCCGCTCTGCACGGAGATCTTCGTGTGGCCGTTCTTGCCCTTGCGCCACTCGTGGCGGTGGTCGTAGCGCTCGGTGCCGTGGCCCTTCGGCGGGTTGTTGGCGAACGTGATGTGGTCGTGCGGGTTGATGAGGCCGGGCGAGATGACGCCGTCTGCGCACGTGACGACCGTCGCGGCCGCGTAGCCGGGCGTCTTCGAGCAGTCGCAGTCGACGCACGCGATCGTGCCGCCCGCGTCGACGAGCACCTCGCCGCGGTGGAGCACCTGATCGGGCGCGAGCACCGTGCCGCGGAAGACCACGCCGATCGTGCCCGGGGTCGTCACTTCGCAGGTGCCCGACGCCGGCGGCACGAGCGGGGTCCCCGGGCAGTCGACGACGGGCACCGGGGGCTGCCCCTTGCCGCCTTGCCCGGACCCGCCCTGCGGGTTGCCGCCCTGTCCGGTGCCGCCCTGGCCCGCGCCCCCCGCGCTGCCGCCCTGGCCCGCGCCGCCCTGTCCGGCGCCGCCCTCCCCCGTGGTCGTGACCGTGGTCGTGCCGGTCGACCCCGTCGACGCGGGCGTGGAGTCGCTCGAGCAGGCCGCGGTGGCGAGCGCGGCGAGGCCGAAGGTTCCGAGGATCAGCGAGGCGCGGGTGTTGCGAAGCATGACCGTGCCTATAGAGCACTCGCGACGCGGCGGCGACGCTCGCCGAGCAGGCGCAAGCCTTGCGGCGCCGGCCCCTCCGCCGTGCGGCATTCGGTCGCCGAGCGTGGGCCAGCTGGCACCTGCGATCGCCCGGGGACGTGTCGTGATAACGTGCGGCGACCCATGCGCGTCGCACCGCCCGTCCTGCCCGGCTCGGCCAATACGGCCGAGTCACCGATCGATCGAGCCCTGTCGCTCGCGGTGACCGACGAGCGCGAGGCCGCGCTGCGATGGGCGGCCGCCATCGTGAAGCACGATCCGGCCATGCCGAGCGCCCTCTGCCTCTGCGGGCGCCTCCTCGGTGAGCTCGGGCGCCACGAGACCGCGCGCGAGGCCTGCCGCCTCGCGGTCACGCGATCGATCGACTTCGAGAACCTGCCGCTCGCGGTCGCGGCCGCGCGGGAGCTCGAGCGCTTCGGTGGCGACCCGGCGCCGCTCCTCGAGGACATCGCCTCCGCGTTCTGCAAGGGGTCGACGCGCGTCGGCGTGGGCGCGCCTCCACCGCCCCCGTTGCCCACGGTCGACGAGCTTCACCCGATCGCGTCGGTGCTGTCGGGCGTCGCGCTCGTCAACAAGGCGACCGAGATCATCCACGAGGCGAAGCGCAAGCTCGACGCCGAGCACGACCGCCCCGGCGTCGGGCGGCTGGCGCTGTTCTCCTCGCTCGGCAAGGAGGCCCTGATCGGCTTTTGCCGCGCCTTCCGGCCGATCTGGGTCGCGCAGGGCAGCACCGTGATCCAGCAGGGCGCCATCGGGTCCGAGGCGTACTTCGTCGCCCGCGGCGAGCTCGAGGTGCGCCGCGATCGCGAAGGCGCCGAGACGATCGCGCTCGCCCGCCTCTCGAACGGCGCGATCTTCGGCGAGATGGCGCTCCTGTCGCGCGCGCCGCGGACCGGGAGCGTCGTCACCACGCGGCCGAGCATCGTGCTCGAGGTGACGCGCGAGGCGCTCGAGCAGCTCGCCGAGGAGCAGTCCGAGGTCGGCGCCGAGCTCGCGGCGCACTGCCGATCGCGCATGTTCCAGAACCTCGTGCGCATCAGCGACGTGCTCGCGGTCGTGCCGCTGTCGTCGCGCCCTGCGCTCATCGAGCGCTGCCAGACGCGAAGCTTCGAGCCTTCGGAGCGGCTGATCGTGCAGGACCAGGCCCCTCCCGGGCTGTTCCTCATCGCGTCCGGCGAGGTCGCGGTCGTCCGCCACGACGAGGGATCCGACGGCGAGCCGCTCGTCATCGCGACGCTCGGGCCCGGCGACGTCGCGGGCGAGGTCGCCATGGTGCTCCGTCGCAAGGCGAACGCCGACGTGATCGCGGTGCACCCGACCGTCACGCTGCTGCTCACCACCGAGGACTTCATGGGGCTCATCAAGGAGCACCCGCAGATCCTGCTCGAGCTCTACCAGATCGCGATCCGCCGCGACGCCGAGACCGCGAGCATCCTGGCCGAGGAGCCCTCCGAGGCGGAGGACTTCGATCTCGTCTGACCGCGCGACCGTGCGTGTCGACGCCGACCTGGTCCGCGCCGCGGTGGCCGGCGCGCCCGCGCTGCCGGTCCTCGGACGGTCGATCGACCTCGGGGCCGCGAAGCCCGCGAGCGTGCTGGTCGCGCTGCGCCTCGATCCCGAGCCTTCGGTGCTGCTCGTGGTGCGCGCGACGGGGCTGCGCGACCACCCGGGAGAGGTCGGGTTCCCCGGCGGCAAGCCGGAGGCCGGCGACGCCGACCTCGTGGCGACCGCGCTGCGCGAGGCGGAGGAGGAGGTCGCGGTCGCGCCCGCGTCGATCGAGATCGTCGGCGCGCTGCGCCCCGTGCCCGTGATCACGGGGCGCTACGTGATCCACCCGTTCGTCGGCCTGCTCGCGGCGAGCGCCGCGCCTCGGGTCGCCGCGACGGAGATCGCGCGTCTCATCGAGCTGCCGATCCTGCCGCTGCTGCGCGGCGAGCACGAGGTCGCCGAGGTGCACGCCACGTGGCGCGGGGTGCCGGTCGTGTCGCCGCACCTCGACGTGGGCGGCGCGATCCTCTACGGCGCGAGCGCGTACATCCTCTACGAGCTCCTGCTGCGGCTCGCCGATCGCCTCGGGGTGCGCCTGCCCGCGCCGCGGGTCGAGACGACGCCGCCGTGGGGCGATCGCTACGTCGGCGACGGCGCCTGACCCTCGGCCGCGGCGACGTGCCGCGCGATCTCGCCGTTCAGCGCGCTCGCGCACTGGAAGGTGATGCCGTGGCCCGCGTCGTCGAAGCGGACGACGCGCGCGCCCGGGATGCGTCGCGCGAGCGCGTCGCTGTTCTTCGGCGAGATGAGCAGATCCCGCCCCGGTCGCACGACGAGCGTCGGCACGCGCACTCGGTCGAGCCGCGCGCCGGTGCGGTGGCGCAGCACGGCCGCGAGGTGCCCGCGCACGGTGGCGCGCGCCGCGCGCTTGCCGACCATGTCGTTCATGCGACGGTCCATCTGCTCGTGGTCGACGCCGGCGAGGAACTCGGGCGTGTAGAGCAGGCGCTTGAGGGCCTGCACGCGCGTCGCGGGGCCGCCGAGGTTGCCCTGCGCGAAGCGGAGCAGGCCCTCGGGGGAGGGCAGGCACGCGCGTACGCCGCCCGGGTGCGTCGCGATGAGGGTCAGGCTGCGCAGGCGCGACGGCGACGAGAGCGCGAGCTCCTGGGCGATCATCCCGCCCATGCTGACGCCGATGACGTGGGCGCTGGCGAAGCCCACCTCGTCGAGCAGCCGCCTCGCGTCCGCGGCCATCGTCGCCATCGTCGGCCACTCCGGCGCGGGATCGCTCTCGCCGACGCCGAGGTGGTCGTACCAGACGACGCGGTGGCTCTCGCGCAGCACCTCGACCTGCGGCCTCCACACGACGCCGCTCATCCCGAAGCCCATGATGAGCAGCACGGGCGGCCCGGAGGTGCCCTCGAGTCGGTACGAGAGGCGAGGGGTCGAGGCGGTGAGCGGCATTGGCGCTCCGCTCTAGCGCATCGCGTTCCCGCGCGCCCGTCGACGGCGCGGCGCTCAGGCGACTTCCACGAGCGTGTCCCGCGGGTGGCGCGCGTCAATCTCCGCCGTGCCGAAGGAATGGTGACTGTCTCGGCACGCGTCGGTGTCCCTGCCGGCGTGGCGCGATCGGCCCGCCGCGGCGAGCACGGTCGCGAGCGTGCCGAGGTCCGCGACCCACACCTGCAGGACCGACTCCGCATCCCAGGGCGTGAGCCCGGTGAGCGACTCGATCGCGGCCGGGATCTCGAGCCCGTCGTCGGCCTCCTCGACGCCGAAGAGCACGATGGGCACGTCGGGGCGGCCCGCGCGAGCGCGTGCGCCGAGCACCTCGGGGAGGAGAGCGGGGCGCTTCGACGTCAACTCGATGACGATCCTGTCGACGCGCCGACGGTGCAGGCCCTGCTCGAGGCCCCCGCGCACGCACACCTCGACGAGATCGAGATCCTGCATCGAGACGGCCGCGCACGCGGCGTAGCGGCCCAGCGTGGTCGAGGCGACGAGTAGGGCATTGCGACGACGAGGACGGGGAGGCGTCTTCATGGCGACCCTCACCATTGCAAGACGAGGGCCGCGTAGCTCGACCCTCGCCGAAAAGGATTTGCAGCAACCTCGCGCGGGGATTTTGCAGCAACCTCGCGCGGGGATTCCGGGCCACCCGGAGGAGAAACTCACCACGGAGGCACGGAGGAAGCTCAAGTCTGAGCTCCGTGTCTCCGTGCCTTCGTGGTGAAAATCAGGGATCTTGGTCGGTCGCCAAGGCGGCAGCGCTTCTCGGCGAGGGTCTAGCTCGACGTTCGCCGAAGCGCGCTTCGGGCTTCGGGAAGCGGGCCCCGAGTCGACGGCAAGGGCGGAAGGGCGCAAGGATCGGCGGAGATCGGGCGACCTCCGCTCTGCTTCCCTGCGCTCCTCGCGCCCTATCGGCTCATTTTCTGGGCCGTTCTCGACAGGCCGCGCGGCGAACCGCCTTCTCGGCGAGCGGTCCGTCGATGGCGCCGGTCACTTGATCGAGATGAGCTCGATGTCGAAGACGAGCCTCCCCGTCGGCGCGCCGGGGCGCGACGGCTTGTCGCCATAGGCGAGGTTGGCCGGGATCCAGAAGCGCGCCGTCTCGCCCGCCTTCATGAGCTGGACGCCTTCGGTCCAGCCAGGAATGACGTGATTTAGTGGAAAGCTGGTCGGCTCGCCGCGAACGACCGAGCTGTCGAACATCTTCCCGTCGGTCGTCCAGCCCGTGTAGTTCACCGTCACGGTGTCCGTGGCCTTCGGCGCCTTGTCGCCGGTGCCCTTCTTCAGGATGCGATAGGCGAGGCCGCTCGGCGTCTTCTTCGCGCTCGCGGGGGCGGCCTTCACGTCCTCCGGGGTGGCCGGCGGCTTCGGCGCGGGCGTGAACGAGACCAGCTCGACGTCGAAGACGAGGTCGCCCGCGGGGGCGCCCATGCGGGGCGTCTTCCCATAGGCGAGATCGGCGGGGATCCAGAGCCGGCGCTTCTCGCCCTGGGTCATGAGCTGAAGGCCCTCCGTCCAGCCCTTGATGACCTGGTTCACGCGGAAGCTCGTCGGCTCGCCGCGCGTGACGGAGCTGTCGAACATCTTCCCGTCGGTCGTCCAGCCCGTGTAGTGGACGCTGACCTTGTCCTCGGGGCCCGGCTTGTCCTTGCCGGTGCCGGGGGTCAGCACCTTCGACGTGAGGCCGGAGGCGGTCTTGGCCGCGTCCGCGGGGGCGGCGGCGACGTCCGGCGGCGCGGGCAGGCCGCTCGCGGCGGGCGTGGCGGCCGCAGCCGAGGTGGGCCTCGAGCCGGCCGAGATGGCGGGCGCCGCCGAGGCCGGCGCGTTCGCGGTCTCGGCCGGAGTCGCGCTTGCCGGCGGGGGCGGGTCGTTGCAGGCGGGCAAGGCCATGGCGAGCACGGCCAGGAGCGAGAATGTCGTTCGCGGTTGCATAGAGGGCGCGCATCTTGAAACAGGACGGCCGCCTTTGCACGCCCGAAGCGGGCGCTTCGATGCGCGAGCCCGGCGGCGTCGGCTCTGCGGCGATGGCCCGGGGCGCCCCGGGTTGTGTAGCATGACGGCCATGAAGATCGCCGTCGCCCGCGCTCTCGGAATGCTGGTCGCCCTCACGCTGGCCTTCGGCTGCAAGAAGAAGGACGACGCGCCCGCCGTGGGGGGATCGCCCGGCGCGGCCGCCACGGGCACCGCCGCCGCGGCGCCGCGCGCGCCCGGCGCGATGCCGTTCGACTTCGCCTCCGGCCCGACGACCGCGAAGGCCGGCGACTACGTGCTCGTCCCGTCGAAGAACTGGATCGACGACGCCTTCACCAAGGGAGGGGACAAGCAGACGTTCATCTACTACGCGGCCAAGATGGTCGAGCCCGGGCCGCTCGAGTCCAAGGTGAAGAGCCTGTCGGGGACCGAGTTCAGCGCTCCGAACGGCTTCATCGTGCCCCTCCGATCGGGGCAGCGGGCGAGGCCGGGCGACGTGGTCCTGACGTGGTGGCAGACCGGATCGGGGATGCAGCGATCGATCGTCGTCGGCGGCAGCGCGGACGAGCCCAAGGCCCTGTATCTCGACATGGACTACGACAACCCCTCGGGCTCCGCCAAGAAGGAGGACGCGCTCAAGCGCGACAGCTTCCACGTTCTCGGCGGCGTGCTCGAGCCCGGCGTCTCCGTCGCGTGCAAGGACGGCGCCGCGTACAAGCACTGGATCGTGACGGCCGTCGCGCCCACGAAGCTGCTCGTCATCGGCTGGGCCGGCTCGATGCGCGCCTTTCCTCGGGCCTCCTGCACGCCGATCCCGCCCTCGGCGAAGCTCGCCGCCGGCCGCGACGTGGCCGTCCCCTACATCGGGTCGTTCTACAAGGGCAAGGTCGACCGCGTCGACGCGCGCGTCGGGCGCGCCTTCGTGAAGTTCACCTGGGGCGGCAAGGAGAAGACGGAGGCCTTTGGCATCCAGAACGTCGCCGCGCCGCTGCCGGGGCTCTGATTCACGTCACGGGCGCTTCCCCCGCACGCCCCGCTCCTCGCGGTAGATCCTCCGCGCGAACTGCCCGGCTCGGCTGGCCTGCCAGCGCTCGACCCTCGCCCGCGCCTCGTCGGGCAGCTCCTCCAGGCTAGGCAGCCGCGCCGGGTACTCCGGCGGCAGCACGACCGGCGCGGCGAGCGCGGCGAACGTCAGATCCGCGGCCGTGAAGCCGTCGCCGACCAGGTACCTGCGCCCGTCCTCGAGCCGCTTCGAGACGGTCTCGAAGACCTGGTCGATGCGCGCGGCGGATCGCTCGTAGCCCGCGCGGTCGATGCGCATGCCGCGCGCCATGATCGCGCGGGCGGCGGGGTAGAAGGCCTTCGCGAGCGTGAGCTCGTGCCAGGGCACGTGGCCCTCGAGCGCGCGGATGGCGAGCGCCTTCCTCGGCAGCACCAGGTAGTACATGAACCGCCGCGTGTGCGGCCCGAGGTCCTCGTCGAAGCGGTCCTCGAGGTCGAGCACCTCGCGCGCCTCCTCCGGCGTGCTGCCGAGCAGCGTCCCCGGTCGGTCGGCGTGCGCGTCGAGCCAGCGCAGGATGTCCGTCGAGTCCGGCAGCACCTGGCCGTCGATCACGAGCACCGGAGTCGAGCGCTGGCCGCCCGAGAGCTTCACCGGCACGACGTGGAAGAGCGGCGCGTGCGCTTCCTCGACGTAGGGGACGCCGAGCCGGTCGAGGGCCCAGCGGGCCTTGTCGCAGTAGTGGCTGTTCCAGATGGTGATCAGGCGCGCGACCATGGCCGAAATCCTACGCGCGCGAGGCACGGAAGGCGTCGGCGAAGCGGCGCGCGAGGGCCTCGTCGACCGGGTCGCCCGCGCGGCCGCTCGCGCGCAGGCACGATCCGACGATGACGCCGTGCGCCGCGCGGACGTCGTCAATCGTCGCCTCCGTCACGCCGCTCGCCACGTAGACCGGCACGTCGACCGCGGCGACCACCTCGGCGAGATCGCGGGCCGCGGCGCCGCGGCCGGTGCCGCTGCCCGTCACGAGCACGGCGTCGGCCATGCCGCGGCCGGCGAGGTCGTGCGCGTCCTCGCCGATCGGCCGCGCGCCGAGGGGCGCGGAGTGCTTCACGTCGACGTCGCAGAACAGGCGGATCCGCTCCGCGCCGAGGGCCCTGCGCAGCCGGACGGTCTCGTGCGCTCGGCCCTGGATGAGGCCCTGATCGGTCACCCGCGCGCCGGTGTGGACGTTGATCCGGACGAAGTCCGCGCCCGCCGCGACGGCGACCGCGACCGCGGCCTCGGCGTCGTTGCGCAGCACGTTCACGCCGAGGATCACCGACGGGGCGGCCGCGCGCGCGGCGATCACGCACGCGGTCATCGCGGCCACCGTCACCGGCCCCACGTGGTCGGGCATGAACGGCGCGTCGCCGAAGTTCTCGACGAGCACCGCGTCGAACCCGGCGCGCGCGAGGGTGCCGGCGTCGCGCGCGGCGGACGCGACGACCTCCGAGAACGAGCCGGAGAAGCGCGGGCTGCCGGGCAGCGGGGGAAGGTGGACGACGCCGACGAGCGCGGGGCCTCGGCCGTGCGGGGAGCTCATGGGCCGCGAGCCTAGCATCGGGGGGCGGGAGGGATGCTAAGGTGCCGCCGCGATGCTGGATTGGGCGGTCGATAACTGGAAGTGGCTCACCGGACCGGTGGTGCTCGCGGTGCTTTATTTCCTCACCGCCGACCGCAGCAAGCGGCGAGAGGGCGAGGTCGCGGCGTGGCGCGCGGCGCGCACCGCGAAGAAGGGCGAGCCCGCGAGGGGCAAGCCCGGTGCGCGGAGCGTGCCCAAGCTGCCGGACGACCTGGGCGCGCTCGTCGAGAACGTCGCCGGCGGCGCGCCCGTCGGCACGTTCGAGCTGGCGCCCAAGCTCGCCTACCTGGCCGTCTGCAACGCGGACGCCCTGTCCGGCAGCGATCACCAGACCGTCGTCGCGAAGCTCGACGGCCCGCCGATCTCGCTCACGGTGCGCCCGCTGCCCGTCGTCGAGGGCGGGCGCGCTTCGCAGGGCGGCATCGAGTTCAAGAAGGACCCGGAGTTCACCGAGCAGTTCCTCGTCGAGGGGACGGACGGCGCCTCCGCCAAGAAGTGGCTCGTCGCGCCCATCCGGCAGGCGCTGCTCGACCTGCCGGACGTGTGGCTCACCGTCCGCGGCCGCCTCATGGCGCTCACGGTCTTCGGGCCCGCGGACTCGGAGCGGCTCGAGGAGCTCGTCCAGGTCGCCGACGCGATCTTCGGCGAGCACGGCGCGGGCGGCGCCCCGTCGCTCGTCGGTGAGGATCCCGACGAGGGCGAGGACGACTCGGACGACTCGGACGACGACGAGGACGAAGCGCCGAAGGGCGCCGACCCCGCCGACCCCGAGCCTCCGCGCGTGGTCGTCGTGAAAGCCTCGCCCGGCAAGCCGGTCGCGAAAGCCAAGCCCAAGACTCCCCAGAAGAAGAGCGGCTGAGCGGCCCTCCGCCACGTCCCCACGACATGACCCCCGCCCAAGTCCTCCTCCTCGGCATCATCGCCCTCTTCTACGGAGCCGCCGTCGTGCTCGGCGACCGCGCCCTCGACGGCCGCGGCCGCCTGCGCGGCGCGTTCCGCTTCGGCGCCGTCGTGCTGCCCATCGTCGCCTTCGGGCTCTCGATGCAGCGCTTCATCAGCGGCCAGTCGGTGGTGGGGCTCAAGCTGCCCCCCGACTACGAGCGGCTCGTCGACTACACGAAGCTCACGCTCGCGATGGTCGCGGCCATGGCCGTCTTCTACGAGAGCCACCGCGCGAGCATCCGGCGCCCCATCGCCCCGCGCTGGAAGAAGTTCGTCGGGGTCGCGCTCGCGCTCGCGGCGATCAGCACGTACTTCAACGGCTTCCCCTTCGCGAACAAGGCCTTCACCTGGGGCCCGTACTACCATCGATGGGACCAGTACCATTACTACATGGGGGCCAAGTACTTCCGTGAAATGGGGTACGACGGGCTCTACAAGTGCGGCCTGATTGCGCAGGACGAGCTCGGCGTCGTCACCTGGGAGAACGACGGTCGCCAGCTCCGACTGGACATGTCGAAGGAGGTCCGCCACCCGGACAAGAAGATCCGCAATCTGGGCGGTGACAACCTCCTCATCCACGCCGGTCCCGTCCTCGAGCACCCCGAGGTCTGCCGCGACAAGTTCTCCAAGGATCGCTGGGAAGCCTTCAAGGAGGACGTGAAGTTCTTCCGCCTGTCGTCCGACAAGGGTTACTGGACCGACATGCAGACGGACCACGGGTACAACCCGCCGCCCGTCTGGACCGTGGGCGGCTACTTCTTCGCGTCGCTGTACCCGGCCGGGCACGCGTTCCAGCTGCCGATCCTCGGCAAGACCATCTACCTCCAGCTCCTGCAGATGCTCGACATCGGCTACTTCGCCGGCGTCTTCGCGGTCATGTGGTGGGGCTTCGGCTGGCGCGTGTTCGCCGTCGCCGCGATCTTCTGGGGGTGCCAGTCCTCCGCGCCGAACTACTGGACGGCGGGCGCATTCCTCCGCCAAGACTGGCTGTTCTTCCTCGTGCTCTCGGCGGCCTCGCTTCGCAAGAAGATGCCCAAGATCGCCGGCGCTTCGCTGATCTACTCGGGCCTCCTGCGCGTCTTCCCGGGCCTCGTCATCGTCGCCTGGCTGACGGTCGCCGCCTTCTACGTGTGGAGGCACCGCAAGTCGCCCGACAAGCGCTATCCGCCGCTCGTCCTCGGCCTCGCGGGCGCCGCCGGGCTTTCCGGAGCGGCCGTCTACTTCATCCACCACAACGCCACCCACGCGGCGATCGCGGCGGTCGCGGTGGGCCTCGGCGGCGCGGGCCTCTATCAGCTCGTCGCCCCGCGGATGCACCTCGTCCACCAGCAGGTGCTCGCGGGCGGGCTCTTCGCCGCGATGGTGCTCGTCCCGACGAGCTGGGCCGTCGCCGGCACGGACTCGTACCAGCAGTTCTTCGAGCACACGATCAAGGTCCACGACCACACGCCGCTCACGAACCACATGGGCCTGCGCGTGCTCGTCGGCGTGCGCCCGGGCTGCATCTCCGACTTCCCCAAGGGCTGGTGCACGGGCCCCGGATCGGGCCGGATGAAGTGGGTCACCGACAACAAGCTCCCTGACCCGTTCGAGCCGTGGAAGCGCATGCGTGAGGAGCGGTATGCGAAGTACCGGCTCGTGGCCTACGGCCTCATCGCGGCGTCGTTCCTGGCGTTCGCGTTCGTCGTGCGCCGGACTCGCTCGCTCTGGGTCGCCCAGTGCCTCGGGCAGATCTGGATCATGCTGCTGTCGCAGCTCACCTGTTACTACTACTCGTTCATGATCCTGGTCGCGCCGCTCACGCGGCTGCGCCGGCAGCTCGAGGCGCCGCTCTTCGGCCTCGCGGCGCTCAGCCAGCTCATCTGGGTGAGCTCGAACTTCTACGACGACCGCTACACGGCGCTCTCGTTCGCGTCGCTCGCGTTCTGCTACTTCATGCTCTGGACGTTCGGCCGCAAGAACGACGTCGCCAAGCTCCGCGCGCGGCTCGGCATCAAGCCGGCGGCCCCCTCCCCGCCGGCGGCCCCGCCCACGTAGCTCGACCGTCGCCGAAAAGGTCTCGCGGATCCGGCGAGGCTCGCCGCCTGACCCCGCCCCTTCCATTTCGGCTGATCAGCGGTCCGAACTCGCCGCGCTGCCTGGGTGCATGAACCCGGTGCTCGAAAGGGACGGCGACCGCACCTTCTCGGCGAGGGTCTAGCTCGACGCGGCCGCCGAGCCGCCCGGGCCCCCGGGCGACCTCGGAGGTCCCGGTGGCCCGCGGCTCGCGTTCGTCGTCCTCCTCGCCGGGCCGCAGCGCGAGCGCCGCAGCGCTGCGATTGTTTGCTAAGCTGCATTGCATGACGGGCGCTTACTCTGCTCTCTCTCGCGTCGCGGCGATCGTTCCTGCGCTCTTCGGCCTCGCCGCGTGCACCGACGTGTTCATCGCCGGAAGCTCGAACCCAGGCACCACGACGCCCGGCGCCGGGGGCGCGGGCGGCGGGGCGACGACGGCAGCAGGCGGCTCGGGGACGGGCGGGGCGACGACCGGCACCGCGACGGGCAGCGGCGGCACCGCGACGGGCAGCGGCGGCGCGACGGGCAGCGGCGGCACCATCGGGAGCGGCGGCACCGGCGTGACTGCTCCGGAGCGGCGCGGCGGATGGCGGC
>CAIVJW010000250.1 GCA_903906315.1 uncultured delta proteobacterium
CGATCGCCATCGCGCCGAGGCACACGAACGGGCGCGGCAGGCCGGCCGCGTCGAGGCTCTCCGAAGAGCGCCCCTTCAGCGTTCGATCATCCGGCGGAGCGCAGCTTCGAGCCTCCCGCGATCCTCCGCCGTCAGCTTGCTGGCGGGCACGAGCAGCGTGCGCCCGCCGTCGCGCGCGTGGAGGCCCTCGACCCACGGCTCGGTGCCCGTGATGCGCAGCCCGTAGAGGTCGACCTTGCCGAGGGCGAGCCCCGCGCCGCTCCGCAACACGACCACGTGCGGCGAGAAGAAGCCGCGGATGCGGATCTCCTGCCCCTCGAGCTCGATCGCTGGCTTGTCGCGGGCGCCGATCGTGCTCACGAGGAGAACCGCGCCGACGACGGCGAGCCCGACGTCGTTCGGCCCGCCGAGGCCGATCAGCCGGAACACGACGGCCGCGACGAGGGCCGCCGCGCCGGCGATCGCCGCGCCGACGACGTGCAGGCGGGCGACGTGGAACCGATCGACTCCGGGCATCACGAAGGAGATCCTCCGCGCAGAGCGGGCCCCGCGCAAGCCGTGCTCGGCCGCGACCCGCCTTCGCGCCGTGGCCTGCTCGCCGCGCCTCGCGTACGGGCCCGCGCAGCAACAAGAGAAGGGATCCCATGGAGACGCAAAGGCAGGAAGTCCGACCGGACCTCCCCGTCCTCGGGCGGGGTGCAGCTCGTCACGTCGGGCCGCGGCGCGCGCCACTCGGAGCTGCCCGGCGAGGCCCGCCGCAAAGAGGCGGGCGCGGCGCGCGGCCGATCACCGATCACGCTTCGCGGAGCCACCGCGCGTCGGGGTGATCGCGCCGCCAGATCGCGTGGTCCATGAGGTAGTGGTGGAGGTTCACGACGACGTAGATCGCCGCGAAGAACGGCGTCGGACCGAGCGCGCTCGCCACGGCGGCGCGCCCGCGCGGCACGAACAGCGCGTCGAGCACGCCGGGCACGCCATGCAGGACGACCCAGCCGAGGCCGATGGCGGAGACCGCGAGCGCGCCGACCCGCACCGCGGCGGGGCGGCCGAAGTCGGGCGGCCCCTCGTGCGCGCGGGCCTCGTTCCGCCGCAGTAGCCAGACGAAGTAGAGGTATTGGACCGAGTGGAGCGCGGGCACGACGTAGCGCATCACCGGGTCCACCGCCGAGAAGATCGTCCAGAGCCACACGGTCACGATCGTCGCCGCGAGCGGACCGAAGGGGATCCATCGCCCCTCGCGGCGACGCGCGGTCGCGACGACGACGACGAGCGCGATCGTGGTCGCCGCGAGCACCGATCCCGCCGCGATCTCGAGCCAGCGCGGCCGCGCGATCGCGTGGTAGACGACGCCCTTCTCCTCGAACTCGCCGCCCGGCATCGCGGGGTTCGCCCACGCGAACACCCAGCCCGCGAGGCAGTGCGCGACGATCACCCACCGCTCGCGCGCCGAAAGGACGACGCCGCGCCGCGCGGAGATCACCGCGAGCACGCCGAACCCCTGCTTGACGTAGTGCCAGCCGACCGCGAGGTACATGAGCTGCACGATCGCGCCGAGGAGCTCCGCGTTTCGGAGCGCGACCGCGGCGCCTGCCCAGCCGACGAGCAGCAAGGGCGCGACGAAGCCGGCGACGACCACGCGTGCGCGCTGCGCGAGGCTCGTCCCGGGGTCGCGGGCGAGGCGCCACGCGCGCCGGTAGAAGAGCAGGTACGTGACCGTGAAGTGCGGGTCGTTGAGGACGAACGCGAGGTGGAACGTCAGAAACCCCGCGGCGAATTCGGCGTCGTCGAGGCCGACCGCGGCGCGCAGCAGCCACGCGAGCGGGAAGAGGACGAGGGTGCCGCCGCCGACGAGCAGCGCTTCGATCGCGCGAGCGCGCAGCGACGCGGGGGCGGGATCGGGGGCAGGATCGGGGGCGGCGATCGCGCGGCTCACGGCGCGCGCGAGGGGCGGTGCGCGAGGGGGGCCTCGGCCAGGGACAGCGCCGAGGCGTCCGGGGCCTTGGCGAAGCCCGCGACCTCGAGAAGCCCCTGCCGGAGCGCCCTCCCGACCGCGGGCAGCATCGCGCCGACGGCCTGCTCCTGCGACGTCCCGGTCGCCTCGGCGTACCGGCACAGGCCCGTCACGACGGAGTCCTCCTCGTGAACCATCGTCACGACCGCGAGCAGCTCGGGCGTCATCGGGGTGGGCGGCGCGAGCGCGGCGTCGGCGAAGCGCGCGTGGAGCTTCGAGGGCTTGTCCATGCCGGGGCCGACCTGCTCCTCGACGAAGGTCGTGCCCTCGGGGACGCGCAGGCGCGCGGCGAGGAGCCGCTGCGGGTCGGCGCCGGTGGCGCGCGCGGCGAGGAGCTTGTCGAGGCGGGCGGCCGTGACCTTGCCGCGGGCGCGCGAGGTGATGGGCGTCGTGTCGGTGAAGCCGGGGCGGCCCTCGGGGCGGCTCACGACGACGAACGACGGCACGACGGCGGCGATGCCCTCGCGATCGAAGTGATCGCGGCGCATCGTCGCGTCGCGATCGAAGGCGTCCCCGAGATCGCTCGTCATCGTGGCCGCGTACTCGGCGGCGTGGTCGTCGGCGCCGATCGGCGGCGACTCGAGCACGAGGAGATCGAGCTCCGGCGCGGCGAGCGCCCTGCGGACGCGCGTGGCGACCGGCTCGGTCGTGACGGGCCACTCGACGAGCAGCAGGGCGCGGCCGCGGGGGGCGAGGTGCGGCGCGAGCGTCGCGATCAGCGCGAGCGGCAGCTCGTCGCCGCGGCTGCCGCCGTAGAGGAAGGTCGACCTCGCGGCGCCGATCGGCTGCGGGATGAAGGGAGGCTGCGAGACGATGAGGTCGAAGGTCTCGCCACGGACGGGATCGAACAGGCTGCCCTCCCGCGTCTCGACGTTGTCGAGGCCGTTCATGGTGGCATTCAGGCGCGTGAGGTCGAGCGCGCGGGCGTGGAGGTCCGTCGCGACGACGTGGGCGGCGCGGCGCGCGAGCAGGAGCGCGCAGGTGCCCGAGCCGCAGCCGAGGTCGAGGAGGCGACCCACGGGGCGGGTCGGGAACGCGGCGCCGACGAGGGCGATCGTGCCGTCGCCGGGCGGGAGCACCGCGTCCTCGCCGTGCGCGCGCGCGTCGGACGCGAGGTAGAGATCGTCGACGACGCCGATCACGAGCCGCGCGCGGACCCGGCCGCCGGCGACGGCGAAGAGGCCCGCGTCGGCGAGCGGCGCGAAGAGCTCGCCGAGCGCGCGATCGGCCTCGGCCTCGGTCACCGCGTCCTCGAAGCAGATCAGGCGCGCCGCGATCGCGGCCGGGTCCTCGCGTCGGCCGAGGTGCCACGCGCGCGCGGCGGGCCGGAGCAGCGGGTGGATCGCGCGCAGCGGCGCCGAGAAGGGCGCGAGGAAGGCGCGCGTCAGGCCGATCTGCGCGAGCCTCCGGGCGACGCCTCGGAGCGTGTCGGGCGGCAGGGCGAGGAGGGGGGCGAGGTCGGGCAGCACGGGGCGCGAGCGGACCTCGAACGCGCGGCGGGCGTCAAGCGCCGGGCGCCCCGGGCGCGGGGGCGAGGTCGCGGCGTGCAACGCTTCCCCCCATGGATCCGCCCAAGCGCAGGCCGAAGATCGTGCGCGTCGAGCTGCGGCCGGCCGCACCGACGACCGTCGAGGACCGGATCGAGGCCGTCTGGCGGAGGACGCTCGAGTGCCTCGCGTGCGCGAGAGGGCGGGGGCGATCGCGCGGCCCCTACCCCCGGCCCCCTGCACCGATCTCGCGGGAAGGGGAGGACGACGGATCCGTCTTCTCTCGCTTCCCCTTCCCCCCGGGATCGGGGGTCTCGGCGGTCCCCGCCGCGATCCCGTGCAGCAGCACGTCGCAGAGCGACGCCGCGAGCACGCCCGGGGGCGGCAGCTCGATGCCCGTCGGCAGGACACCGCCGAGCACCCGGCTCATCACCTGCGGCACGACGGCGAGAGCGACCGTGCTCGCGAGGAGCACGGCGGGGTGGTGGCGATCGGTGATGCGGCCCGTCGCCATGCCCTCGAGGACCGTGCGGACCACGAGCGGCACGTGGCCGTGGGAGAAGCGCGCCATGAGCGTGCCGAGGCGCGCCGACGAGACGAGGGCCTCGCGGACGACGAGCCGGATGATGGTGGTCTCGTCCTCGCTGAGCGCGCCGACGCGCGCGAACAGGCGCTCGATGCGCTCCTCGACCGACGCCTCGGGGGCGAGCGCGAGCTCGAAGTCGCGCACGAGCGCGCCGTAGATCTCCTCGACCACCGCGAGGAAGAGCTCGTCCTTCGTCGGGTAGTAGTAGTAGACCATGCCGATGCTCGTGCCCGCGTCGGCGGCGATCTGGCGGAGCGACGCGCCGTCGACGCCCTCGAGCAGGAAGCGCGCGCGCGCCGCGTGCAGGATGCGCGGCGCGATGTCGCTGCGGGGCCGGGCCATCAGCCGATCCTCTTGGTGAAGCGCAGTGACGCGACCGTCACGAGCACGACCAGGATGCCCGCGAGCCACACGGCCTCGCCGTAGACGTCGTCGAAGCTCGCGCCCTTGAGCGCGATGCCGCGCACGATGCGGAGGAAGTGCGTGAGCGGCAGGCCCTGCGAGAGCCAGCGCGCGGGCGCGGGCATGCCCTCCCACGGGAACATGAAGCCGGAGAGCAGGATGTTCGGCAGGATGAAGAAGAACGACATCTGCATCGCCTGCTGCTGCGTCTTCGCGAGCGTCGAGAAGAAGAGCCCGAGCGCGAGGTTGGCCGCGATGAACACGAACGCGAGCGCGTAGAGCAGCGGGCGCGACCCGAGGAACGGGACGTCGAAGACGACCTGGCCCGTGGTCAGGATGAGCGTCATCTGCACGTAGCCGATCACGACGTACGGCAGGATCTTGCCGACGACGAGCTCGGAGCTCCGCACCGGCGAGACGACGAGCTGCTCGAGCGTGCCGCGCTCGCGCTCGCGGGCGATGGCCATCGCCGTCAGCATCACCATCGTCATCGTGAGGATCACGCCCACGATGCCGGGCACGATGTAGACGGCCGTGCGGAGGTCGGGGTTATACCAGGTGGCGGGCTCGAGGTGGATGCCGCTCGGGGCGAGGGGCATCCCGGCGCGCGCCTGCCGCGTGATGGCCACCTCGGCCGATCGGGCCGCCGCGAGCGAGGCCGCGGTGTTGGTCGCGCTCGCGACGGTCTGCGGATCCGATCCGTCGACGACGAGCTCGAGCCGCGCGGGGCGGCCGCGCGTGAGGTCGCTCGCGTAGTCGACGGGCACGACGAGCGCGACCTTGGCGCGGCCGGATCGCAGCGCGCGGCCGATCTCGTCGTAGCCGCGCACCTCGCCGACCAGGTCGTAGAAGCCCGTGGCCGCCATCGACCGCGCGAAGTCGCGCGACTGCGCCGAGTGGTCCTGATCGAAGACGACGGTCGGGATGTGGCGGACGTCGGTCTCGATGGCGTAACCGAAGAGGAGCAGCTGCACGATCGGCAGCACGACCATCATCGCGACCGTCAGCCGGTCGCGCGCGAGCTGGAGCAGCTCCTTCCAGGCGATCGCGAAGAGGCGCGTCAGCACGCGGCCGCCTCGCCGCGCGCGTCGCGGCGCACCATCGACACGAATGCGTCCTCGACCGTCGGCGAGGCCTGGCGCGCGCGGCGCACGGCGAGGCCGGCCTCCGAGAGCACCGCGCGGGCGAGCGCGAGCGCGTCGGTCCTGCTGCGCGTGACGACGCGGAGCACGTGGCCGTACTGCGCGGTCTCGTCGACCTCGGGGCGCGCTCGCAGGATCTCGGCGGCGCGCACGGCGTCGTCGACGTCGAGCTCGGCGGCGTCGAGCTCGCGGCGGGCGACGATCTCCTCGGGCGTGCCCACGTCGAGCAGGCGCCCGCCGAAGATGAACGCGAGCCGGTGGCAGCGCTCGGCCTCGTCCATGTAGTGCGTCGTGACGAGGACGGTCGTGCCGTCGGCGGCGAGGCGGTGGATCTGCTCCCAGAAGTCGCGGCGGCTCACCGGGTCGACGCCCGCGGTGGGCTCGTCGAGAAAGAGGAGCGGCGGCTGGTGGACGGTCGCGCACGCGAGCGCCACGCGCTGCTTCCAGCCCCCCGAGAGGGTGCCGGCGAGCTGCTTCTTGCGGTCGCCGAGGCCGGCGCGCTCGATCGAGGTCGCGATGCGCGTGCGGCGGGTCGCGCGATCGAGGCCGTAGATCCCGGCGTAGAAGTTGAGGTTCTCGAGGACCGTGAGGTCCTCGTAGAGGCTGAAGCGCTGGGTCATGTAGCCGATGCGCTCCTTGATGCGCTCGGCCTGCTTCGCGATGTCGAAGCCGACCACGGTGCCGCTGCCGCCGGTCGGGTCGAGGATGCCGCAGAGCATGCGGATGGTCGTCGACTTGCCGGCGCCGTTCGGGCCGAGCACGCCGAAGATCTCGCCCTTGTGGACGTCGAGCGACACCTCGCGCACGGCCACGAGCGGGCCGAAGTGCTTGGACAGCGACTCGGTGTGGATGACCGTCTCGCGCGTCATCGCGCGGGCCCCGCGGGCGCGGCGCGGTCGATCGTGACGAACGCGGGCACGCCGGCGTGCAGGCGCGCGCCCGGGTCCCAGACGCGCACGCGCACGCGCACGACGAGGTTCGGCCGCTCGCGCGGGCTGAAGAGGTAGCGCGGCGTGAACTCGGTCTTGCGGCCGACGTCCTCGATCGTGCCCGTAAAGCCCTCGGATTCGGCGTCGATGCGCACCGAGGCGGGCGCGCCGATGGTGACGCCCGAGAGCGCGCCCTGCGGCACGAAGACGTCGACGTACGGGTGCGCGAGGTCGCCCACGGTCGCGACCGGCGTGCCGGCGGCGACGAGCTCGCCCGGGTCGAGGTGAACGTCGAGGACGACGCCGTCGACGGGCGCAGCGAGCTGGAAGCGGGCGAGGCGCTGGTCGGCGGCGGCGAGCGCGGCCTTCGCGCCGGCCAGGCGGGCCGAGGCGGCGTCGACCTCCTGGGTGCGCGCGCCGAGCCGCTGCGCGCGCAGGCGCTGCTCGAGCGAGAGCCGCTCGCCCTGCGCGCGCGCGAGCTCGGCCTCGAGGCCCTCGGTCGCGGCCGCGCCGATCGTGCCGGCGACCACGAGCGCGCGCTGCCGGGCGAGGTTCTTCTGCACGAGCGCCTCGACCTCCCGGGCGGCCGCGAGCTGCACCTCCGTCACGCGCACGTCCTCGCGGCGCGATCCGGCCTTGATCAGGGCGAGCTGCGCCTCGGCGGCGTGCACGTCCTCGGCGCGCGCCTCGCGCGTCGGCCGGTCGAGCGAGTCGTCGAGCGTGGCCACCGGATCGCCCGCCTTCACGGAGGCGCCGCGGGTGAGCGCGACCGTCCGCAAGCGCCCGCCGACCTCGAACGCGAGCACGCGCTCGTCGAGCTCGACGACCCCCTGGAGCGGCTCCGGCCCGGCCGCCTGCGCGCGGCACCCGAGCGCGGGGATCGCGACGGCGAGGGCCAGGGCGAAGCGTGACAAGTTCTTTGTCATGCGTCTGATAATAGGTGAGGGCGGGCGGATGGCAAGGGGCGGCGGGCGCCTCGCTCCACGCCGGGGAGGGGAGGGGGGAGGAGCGCCAAGGACGCCAAGAGCGCCAAGGACGCCAAGAGCGCCAAGGACGCCAAGAGCGCCAAG
>CAIVJW010000251.1 GCA_903906315.1 uncultured delta proteobacterium
CGCGCTTGATCGAGTCGATGCCGAGGTCGGCCTCGAGCTCCATCGGCATCGCGAGCATGTCGGCCGGGTAGCCCGTCTTCTCGGCCACGATCGCGAGCATCAGCGCCTCGAGGTCGACGGGAGTGCCGTGCGAGGCGGGTGAAGTGCCCTGCGGGGCACTCGAAGTGCCCTGCGAGGCGGTTGAAGTGCCCTGCGGGGCACTCGAAGTGGCCTGCGAGGCGGTTGAAGTGCCCTGCGGGGCGCTCGCGAGTGCCTCGCGTGGCACTACCGAGGCCCTCGCGGGTTGGTGCGAGGCCCCTGCATGGGGGGTCGAAGGCCCTTGCACGGCACTCGGCACCGCCGCGCGGGGCACCTCCGGGGCCATCGCGAGGCCGCGCGAGGCCGTCGCGATCGCCACCGGCGCGCCGCCGAGGATGGCCCCGAGGCCCAGGAACGACGCCTCGACCGTGTGCAGGAACGCGGTGTGCGTCTGCGCCATGGTCGAGAGATAGGCGGCGTGCACCTCGGTCGTCTGGCGCTGCGACTCCTGGTAGGCGCGGACCCACGCAAGGTGCGCGTCGCTCGGCATCGCGACGGGCGCGTGCGCGGCGGCGGCGGGGGCGTAGGTCGGGGCGGCGGCGGGAGCGGGGACGTGCGTCATCGTGGGGGTGGGCGCGGCGGCGCGGGGGGCAGGGGGGGTGAGGGCGAGGGCGACGGGCGCCGAAGCGACGGGATTCGGCGAGGTGACGGGCTTCGACGTCGCCGCGGGCGGCGGGGCCGGCTGCGGAGCCGACCGAGGCCCGTTCGGCTTCGGCAGCGCGGCGGCGCCGCCCGGGGGCGGGTACGGCTTGCCGAGGTTCGCGCCGTTCATCGCGATCGTCATCGCGGGCTTCTTCTTCTTCGGCGTGGCGCTCGGCGGCGCGTAGCCCTCCCAGAGCGGGGCGAAGTCGACGGCGACGCCGGTGGTCGCGAGGCGGCCGAGCGCCTCGTGCAGGGCCGTGACGCCGTGCTTGCCGCGGCGGTCCACGGCGATCGCGACGTGCGGGCGGCCGTCGAGGATCCTCCCGACCAGCTCGGTGAGCACCGACCCGGGGCCGACCTCGACGAACACGCGCGCGCCGCGCGCCCACATCGCCTCGATCTCCTCGACGAAGCGCACGGGCTTGGCGATCGCGTCCGACAGGTGCTGCCGGATCGCGGCGGCGTCGGCCGGGATCGGCGCGGCGTCGACGTTCGAGAAGACCTCGGCCGTCGTCTTCGCGAACGTCACGGGCGCGAGCGCCTCGCCGAACGCGACGCCCGCCGACGCGACGATCGAGCTGTGGAACGCGGTCGCGACCGAGAGCTTCTTCGCGGTCACGCCCCGCTTCGCGAGCTCGGCCACGACCCGGTCGACCGCCTCGACGCCGCCCGAGACGACGACCTGCGTCGGGTGGTTGTGGTTCGCCACGACGACGTCGCCTCCGATCGCGGCGAGGTGCGCGCGGACTTCGTCGATCGTCGCCGCCACCGCGGCCATCGCGCCCGGCGTCTTGGCCGCGTCGCGCATGGCCTCGCCGCGCTTGCGCGCGAGGGCGAAGAAGGTCGCGTGGTCGAGGCCGCCCGCGGCCGCGATCGCGGTGAGCTCGCCGAAGCTGTGGCCGGCGCAGAGGGCGGGCCGGACGCCGGCCGCAGTGAGGACGTTGAAGAGCGCGAGGCTGGCGACGCCGATGCCGGGCTGCGCCCACTCCGTGGCGGTGAGCGCCTGCGCCTGCGCCTCGCGGTCCGCGTCGGTGAAGACCGGCCGCGGGAACACGACGTCGTGCACCGGGACGCCGTCGTACCGGGCGGACGCGGCCTCGTCCCAGGCGGCGCGGGCCGCGTCGAACGTCATCGCGACCTCGGCGCCCATGCCGACGTACTGGCTGCCCTGGCCCGGGAACAGGAACGCGATCTGGCCGGCGTCGCCGCCTGCCGCGTAGTGGGTGCCGGTCGGCGTCGAGAACGCCGCGTCGGGCGCCGCCGCGATCCGGGCGCGCGCCTGGCCGAGCTTCGCCGCGAGGTCGGCCGCGTCGGAGGCGACCACCGCGAGGCGCGCGCGATCGGTCGACTTGAAGGCCTCCTGCGATCGCCGCGCGACCGCGACGATCCCGTCGCCCTCCGCGCCCTTCGCGAGGTCGGCGCACTTCGCCGCGAGGCCGGCGCCCGTCGCGTCCGAGACGAGCACGAGCTCGGTCGGGACCGTGCGCGCGCGCCACGCCTTCTTCGCGGGGCCGACGTACTCCTCGAGCGTGACGTGGAAGTTCGACCCGCCGAAGCCGAAGCTCGACACGCCCGCGCGCCGCGGGTGCGAGGCGTCGCGCACCCACGGGCGCGACCGGGTGTTCAGGTAGAACGGGCTCGACTCGATGCCGAGCTTCGGGTTCGGCCGGTCGACCTTGATCGTCGGGGGAAGCACCTTGTGGTGCAGGGCCATGACGGCCTTGAACAGGCCCGCCGCGCCCGCGGCCGACTTGGTGTGGCCGATCTGCGACTTGACCGACCCGAGCGCGCACCACGCGCCGTCCTTGCGGCCGCTCTCGCCGAACGCGATCTTCAGGCCCTCGAACTCGGCCGCGTCGCCGGCCTTGGTCGCCGTGCCGTGCGCCTCGACGAGCTCGACGGTGTCCGGCCCGTAGCCCGCGACCTCGTAGGTGCGGCGGATGGCGCGCGCCTGGCCCTCGGGCAGCGGCGCGTACACGCTCTTGCTGCGACCGTCAGAGGCCGATCCGACGCCGCGGATGACGGCGTACACGCGGTCGCCGTCGCGCTCGGCGTCGGCGAGGCGCTTGAGCGCGAGCATCCCGATGCCCTCGCCGAGCAGCGTGCCGTCGGCCGCGTCGGAGAAGGGCCGGCAGTCGCCCGTGGGCGAGAGCGCCGGCGTCTTGGAGAAGCACATGTACATGAAGATGTCGTTCATCGTGTCGACGCCGCCGGCGATCACGAGGTCGCTCTGCCCGAGGGTGAGCTCGTTGACCGCCATCGAGAGCGCCGAGAGCGAGCTCGCGCAGGCTGCGTCGCTGACGCAGTTGGTGCCGCGGAGGTCGAAGCGGTTGGCGATGCGGCCGGCGACGACGTTGCCGAGCAGGCCGGGGAAGGTCGACTCCTGCCAGGTCGGGTACTCCTTCGAGATGCGGCCGCAGATCGCCTGCGCCTCGTCCTCGGGGAGGCCGGAGTCGCGCAGCGCCTTCAGCCAGATCGGCCGCTGCAGGCGGCTCACCATCGTGCCGAGCAGCTCCTGGCCCGAGGTCACGCCGAGGATGACGCTCGCGCGGTCGCGGTTCATGGTCGCGAACTGCCCCTGCGTCGCGTCGTCGAGCACGCGCTGCGCGACGATGAGGCCGAGCAGCTGCGAGGTGTCGGTCGCGGGCACCGTGTTCGGCGGGATGCCGAACTCCATCGCGTCGAAGTCGACCTGCGACAGGAACGCGCCGCGCTTCGAGTACGTCTTGTCGGGCGCCGACGGGTTCGGGTCGTAGTAGTCCTCGGCGAGCCAGTGCGTCGGCGGCACGTCGGTCACGAGATCGCGACCGGCGAGGATGTCGCGCCAGAACCCGTGCGCGTCGGTCGACCCGGGGAACAGCGCGCTGACGCCCACGACGGCGATCGAAACCTGCGGCATGAAACAGTCCTCTCGAAGTGCGACGGGGTGCTCAGAAGCGAAGCGGGGAGGGTCCACGGGGGCACGGAGCGCAGAGAGGCACGAGTCGTCCTCTCCGTGTGCAATGCGTCTCCGTGGGGAACCCTCTCCTCTGGATCACGCGAGGAAGCGCGGGCGGAACTCGAAGGCGCTCGGGGGGACCGCGACGCCGTAGGTGCGGAGCTGCTGGGCGCGCGTCACGACGGCCGCGCCCTCGAGGAGGTTGCGGCCGATCTGGACGGTGGTGCGGTGCAGCGGGGCCTCGAGGAAGGATCCGCGCGCCCAGGCGTTGAACGCGCCCATCGCCGATCCGCACCAGATCTGGTAGTCGGCGCGGCGGTCGGGGTCGCCGTCGATGGCCCAGCGGCTGGCCTTGCCGAGGTACCAGCGGAAGACGAGCGCCATCTTGTGCTTGGGCTCGCGATCGGCCCGGGCGACCTCGGCCGGGTCGCGCTGCCTCCAGAACGCGCTCGTCTCGGCCCAGATGGCGTCGATGGTCGCGTGCAGCACGTCGCGCTCGAGCTTCTGGCGGACCTCGGCGGGCATCGCCTCGAACGAGGGCCACGCGACGTACGCCTCGTAGAGCTTGAGGCCGCGGACGCCGAACATCGTGCCGCGCTTGAGGACCTGCACCTTCACGCCGAGCTCGAACATGTCGGCGGCGGGGGCCATCATCACGTCGGCGATGTCGGCCTGCGCGAGCAGGCGCTTGCCGTGGTCCGAGAGGCCGGCCTCGACGGCCGACTGGTTGACCGACCCCGTCACCACGTACGCGGCGCCGAGGGCGAAGGCGGCCGCGACCGCGCCGGGGGTGCCGAGCCCGCCGGCGGCGCCGACGCGGATCGGGCGGCCGTAGGCCTGCTCCTCGGCGATCTGGTGGCAGAGCGTGAGGATCGTCGGCACGAGCGCGGTCAGCGTCTGGTTGTCGGTGTGGCCGCCGGAGTCGCCCTCGACCGTGAGGTCCTCGGCGACGGGCACGCGCGCCGCGAGGTCGGCCTCGGCCGGCGTGACGAGCCCCCGCGCGACGAGGCCCCTCAGGATCTCGGCCGGCGCGGGGCGGAGGAAGTGCCGGGCGACCTCGGGGCGGGAGATCTTCGCGAAGACGTGGTGCGCGCGGTGGACGCGGCCCGAGGCGTCCTGCGTGAGGCCGGTCGCGGCGTACCGCACGATCGCGGGCGTGAGCGCCATGTACGCCGAGGCCGAGACGCGCGCGACGTTCCGGCGGATGAGGAGGTCGGCGACCTTGTCCTCCTGGTCGGGCTCCTGCGGCGAGTGGATCAGGTTCACGCCCCAGGGCAGGGCGCTGCCGAGCTCGGCCTCGAGCACGTCGAGGGCCTTGCCGATGCGGTCGATCCCGAGCCCGGCGGACCCGAAGAAGCCGATCATCCCCGCGCGACCGGCCTCGATGACCATGCGCGTCGTGGCGATGCCGTTGGCCATCTCGCCGACCACGTACGGGAAGCGCACGCCGTGGACCTCGCCGAACGATCGGTCGCCGAGCCACTCGGGGTAGAGCGCGGGCAGCGTCGCGAGCAGCGGCAGCGCGCGCGCGTCGCCGGCCGCCCCGGGCAGCAGCTCGCCGCCGAACGCGACCCCGAGGCGCCCCGAGGCGCGGTCGCGGACCACGTGCAAGGGCTCCCGAACGCGCGCGATCGCGGCGGGGAGCTCGTGGGGGCCGAAGGAGGGGGCGTCGGCGCCGGCGCGCCAGAGGCCGAGCGGGGTGAGGTCGGTGGGGATGACGGACACGAGACGCACGCATCTACACAGCCGCAAAGATCGGTACAACCACGGGATTCCCCCGGGGATGCGTCGTGACCGGGCCGTGACGGAGGCGTGACTCGAGGCTCGGGAGGTGCGTACGAACGGACGCGGCTCGGAGGCGTCAGCGCGTCGCGTTGCTCGGGCCGAGGAACTTCGCGGTGACGGTGATCGCGGTCGAGGGGTCGGCGGCGCCGACGCGCCGGATGCGGACGGTGATCGGGAAGTCGCCGTGCAGCGATCCGGCGGCCATCGAGACGAAGACGGGCGCCGTCGCCGATCCGAACGAGGCGAGCTCGACGCGGGCGAGCGGGACGACGAACGTGGCGCCGGCCGTGGCCTCGGGCTCGATCAGGAAGGTCTCGGTGGCGTTGGTCTTGTTCACGAGGTGGATCGTGAAGGAGTTACGTACCTGGCCGCCGTCCATGACGTAGGGCAGGCCCGGCTGCCGGAAGAGGTTGGCCTCGAACTCGGTGTGCCGCCGGAACGCGAGCGTCGCGACGACGACGCCGACGACCAGGAGCGCGGTGTAGAGGTAGAGCCGCGGCCGGAGGAAGCGCTTGGGCTTGCCGGCGAGGCCGTTCAGCGAGTCGTAGCGGACGAGGCCGCGCGGGCGGCCGATCTTGTCCATCACCTCGTCGCAGGCGTCGATGCACTGCGTGCAGCCGATGCAGTCGAGCTGCATGCCGTGGCGGATGTCGATCGCCGTGGGGCAGACGACGATGCAGCGCTTGCAGTCGACGCAGTCGCCGGCGCCCTCGGTGCCGGCCTTGCCGCGGGGCTCGCCGCGCAGCTCGTCGTAGCCGATCGTGATCGAGTCGGTGTCGACCAGGACCGACTGCAGGCGGCCGTAGGGGCAGATGATGAGGCAGAGCTGCTCGCGGAACCACGCGAAGTTGCCGTGGAGGATCAACGTGACGCTGGCGGCCCACGCGAAGGCCTCGGGGTGCGCGCCGGGGTTGCCGCGCATCATCTCCCAGAGCCGCGGCAGCGAGACGAAGTAGCCGACGAAGACGTGCGCGACGAAGATGGACGTCGCGAGGAAGAGCAGGTGCTTCACCGTGCGGCGCAGCAGCTTCTCGAGGCCCCACGGCGCCTTGTCGAGCTTGATGCGCTTCTCGCGCGGGCCCTCGGTGAGGCGCTCGATCGGGCGGTAGAGGCCCTCGAGGAAGACCGTCTGCGGGCACGCCCAGCCGCACCACACGCGCCCCGCGACGGCGGTCGCGTAGAGCAGCGTGAAGGCCGTGCCCGTGATGATGAAGAACATCAGCCAGATGTCCTGCGAGTTGAACGTCGACCCGAAGAGGAAGAACTTGCGGTGCTCGACGTCGACGAAGATCGCAGGGTGGCCGCTTACGGGGATCCACGGCAGCGCCGCCCACAGCGCGATCAGCGCGTAGAAGACGACGCGGCGCAGGGTGACGAAGCGGCCCGAGACGTCCGCCGGGTACACGAAGGATCGCGATCCGTCGGCGTTGAGCGACCCCTGCGGCACGGTCGGCGGCAGGAGGACGGGGAGGTGCTTCTTGTCTTGGGCTGACATGGGTGGGCTCGTGCGGTTCGCGCGGAGCGCGGTGGGCTCCCCGGGGCCGGTCGTTCGCTTCAGTCGGTCGGGAGGCCCGCGACGCGGAGGATCACCGCCTCGGCGTCGGGCGAGAAGAGGGCGCGGACCTGGTCGACGGCAAGGCCCGCGCACGCGGCGAGGTGCGCGAGGCCCGGCGCGCGGCCGGTGATCGCCCAGTGCTCGCGAGCGGACCCGAGGACGCTCCAGTGGAGCGGCCCGAGGACGATCCCCTCGCGAGCGGCGATCGCCTCGGCCAGGTCGGGGCTCCAGTCGTCGGCCGGAGCCGGATCGCGCATCGCGGCGTGCATCGGGCGCTTGCTGAGCAACCTGCGCGCCAGCGACCGGCCTCGGATCCCCCTCGGACACCGGATCGAAAGCCGGTGCAGGGCAGCCATCCGGCCTTCTGCGGCGGGCTTCCGGCCGGGGCGGCCTCCTCCGCCTGAGAGGGGCGACGCGCGCGGCGTCGCTCCCCGCAACCAGATGTTTCACCGCGCGTTGCACGTTGAAACACCTTGAAACAAGGAGGTGCACGCGGCAGCCGTTGCACCGCCGGATCCGTGGGGGCGGCGTTGGCACCGTGGTTGCTCGGCGGGCCGTCATGGGCGAAACACCCCCCTTCGCGCGGCGACGCTTCCTGAGCCTCGGCGCGGGCACGGCGGCTGCGGTCGCCGCGGCGCGGATCGGCCTCTCGAGCGACGCCGAGGCCTCGATCGGCACGAGCGATCCGGGCACCGACGGCGACGTCGTGCGGTCGGTCTGCGAGGTCTGCTTCTGGAAGTGCGGCATCCAGGGCCACGTGAAGGCGGGTCGGCTGACCAAGATCCAGGGCAGCCCGGCGCACCCGCTCTCGAACGGCAAGCTCTGCCCGCGCGGCGTCGGCGCCGTCGGGCTCGCCTACGACCCGGACCGCCTCGTGAAGCCGCTGCTGCGCGTCGGCGCGCGCGGGTCGGACTCGATGAAGCCGGTCTCGTGGGAGGAGGCGATCGGCTTCCTGGCCGACAAGCTCGACGGCATCCGCAAGAAGCACGGCCCGGAGGCCGTCGCCCTCTTCAACCACGGCGCGGGCGCCTCGTGGTTCAAGCACCTCTTCCAGGCGTACGGCTCGGTCAACTTCGGGGCGCCGTCGTTCGCGCAGTGCCGCGGTCCGCGCGACGTGGCCTTCGACCTCACGTTCGGATCGGACCCGGGGTCGCCGGAGATCCTCGACATCTCGCGATCGAACTGCGTCGTGCTGCTCGGATCGCACCTCGGCGAGAACATGCACAACACGCAGGTGCAGGACTTCGCCGAGCTCTGCGCGAGGGACGCCGACCTCATCGTCGTCGACCCGCGCTTCTCGACGGCCGCGTCGAAGGCGAAGACCTGGCTGCCCATCCGGCCGGGCACCGACACCGCGCTCCTGCTCGCGTGGATCCACGTCGTCGTCACCGAAGGCCGCCACCAGCGCGAGTACGTCGAGAAGCACACGAACGGCTGGGGCGAGCTTTCGGCGCACGTGGCGACGTTCACGCCCGAGTGGGCGGCCGTCGAGACGGGACTCGACGCCGAGATCATCCGCACGACGGCGCGCCGCATCGCCGCGGCGGCGCCGGCCGTCATGGTGCACCCGGGGCGACACGCCTCCTGGTACGGGCCCGACGACACGCACCGGGCGCGCGCGGTCGCGATCCTGAACGGCATCCTCGGCGCGTGGGGCCACCGCGGCGGCTTCTTCCGGCCGAACGGGATGAAGCTCGCGAAGTACCCGACGCCCGCGTACCCGAAGGCCAAGCCGCCGGCCGATCGGCGCCCGGGCGAGGCGCCGTTCGCGCTCGAGCCGCTCGCGCAGGGCCTCCGCCGCGCGACCATCGACGGCCAGCCGTACCCAATCAAGGGCTGGTTCGTGTACGGAACGAACCTGATCCAGGCCTTGCCGCAGCGGGCCGAGACGCTGAAGGCCATCGAGGCGCTCGACCTGCTCGTCGTGTGCGACCTGCTCCCGGCGGAGATCGCGAGCTACGCGGACGTGGTGCTGCCCGAGGCGTCGCACCTCGAGCGCTACGACGATCTGCTGGGCGTGTCGTGGCACCGAGGCGGCGTGGCGCTGCGCCAGCCGATGATCGATCCGCCCGGCGAGGCGAAGCCCGGCTGGTGGATCGCGCGCGAGATCGGCCACACGATCGGGCTCGGCGCGTACTTCCCGTGGAAGGACGTGAAGGAGTACCTCGCCGAGCGCTGCCGCCTGTCGAACGTCGACTTCGCCGAGCTGCAGAGGGAGGGCATCGTGCTCTCGCCCGCGAAGCCGACGGTGGTCGAGGACGGGCTCGCGCTCACGTTCGCCACCGAGAGCGGCAAGATCGAGCTCTACAGCGAGAAGCTGAAGGCGGCCGGCTTCGATCCGCTCCCGGTGTTCCGCCGGCAGGACGCCGCCCCGCCGGGCTATTTCCGCCTGCTCTACGGGCGCGCCGCGGCGCACACGTTCGGTCGCACCACCAACAACCGCCTGCTCGGCGAGCTCTCGCACAACGACCGCGTGTGGGTGAACGCGAAGGTCGCGGCCGACCTCGGGATCGCCGACGGCGCGACCGTGCGGCTCGTGAACCAGGACGGCGTCGAGAGCGCCCCCGTGAAGGTGAAGGCGACCGAGCGCATGCGCGGCGACTGCGTGTTCATGGTCCACGGCTGGGGCCACACGGCCAAGGGGCTGCGCTACGCGAAGGGCAAGGGCGCCGACGACTCCGAGCTCGTCACGCGCGTCGCGGTGGATCCGGTCATGGGCGGAACGGGGATGCGCGTGAACTTCGTCGCGTTCCGGAAGGAGGCCTGAGCGATGCGCCGGGTCATGGTCATCGACGCGCGGCGGTGCGTGGGCTGCGAGGCCTGCGTGGTGGCGTGCAAGACGGAAAACCACGTGCCAGACGGCGCGTACCGTGACTGGGTCGTGCAGGAGACGCGCGGCGAGTACCCGAGCCTCGAGCTCACGATCCAGTCGCAGCGCTGCAACCACTGCTCGAACGCGCCCTGCGTCGCGAACTGCCCGACGGGGGCGAGCCACTACCGCGGCGACGGCACCGTGCAGGTCGACCGCGACAAGTGCACCGGCTGCCGCGCGTGCATCGCGTCGTGCCCGTACGGCGCGCGCTACGTCGCGCCCGAGGGGCACGTCGAGAAGTGCACGCTCTGCGTCCACCGGCTCGACCGCGGCAAGCCGACCGCGTGCGAGGAGGTCTGCCCGACCTCGGCGATCGCGACCGGCGACCGCGGCGACCGCGGGTCGGTCGTCGCGCTGCGCCTGCGCCGCGGCACCGCCTCGGTGGTGACGCCCGAGGCCGGCACCGAGCCCAACGTCAGCTACGTGCGCTGAAGGAGACGGTCATGCAACCGCACACCGAGATCGACTCCACCCGCAGCGCGGCGATCGCCCTGGCCGAGCGCTTCTGGGGCTGGGAGATCCCCGTCTACCTGTTCCTCGGCGGCCTCGTCGCGGGCCTGATGCTCGCCGTGAGCGCCGCCGTGATCCTGATCGGCCGCGATCGCATCACGCGCGCGATGAAGCTCGGGCTGCTCGGCGCGCCGGTGCTGCTCTCGATCGGCATGGGCGCGCTATTTCTCGACCTCACGTACAAGCTGCACGTCTTCCGGTTCTACACGACGCTCGAGCTCTCGGCGCCGATGTCGCTCGGATCGTGGGTGCTGCTGCTCGTCTACCCGGTGCAGATCGCGCTCGTGATCGCGATGCCGGTCGAGGAGCTCGTGCCGTGGCTCGATCGCGTGCCGGCGATCGGCCGGGCGCGCGAGATCGCGGCGGCGCACGTGACCAAGCTCGCCTGGGCGGGCGTCGGGCTCGGCGTGGCGCTCGGCATCTACACGGGCGTCCTGCTCTCGGCCACGGTCGCGCGGCCGCTCTGGTCGAGCGGCGCGCTCGGGTTCCTGTTTCTCGCGTCGGGATCGTCGACGGGCGTCGCGGCGCTGATGTTCGCCGAGGAGGACCACGAGGCCCTCGGCTGGCTCGGCCGAGCCGACCTCGGCCTCATCGCCTTCGAGCTCGCCGTCCTGCTGCTGTGGATCGTGGGCCTGATGACGCAGGGGCCGCTCTACCGTGAGGCCGCCGCGCTGCTCCTTTCGGGGCCGTGGGCGCCCGCGTTCCTCGGCATGGTCGTGTTCGGCGGGCTGATCGTGCCCGCCGCGCTCGAGGGCCTCGCGCTGCGGGGGCGCGCGCTGCACTCGCGCCTCGTGCCGGCCCTCGTGATCGCAGGGGGGCTGCTCCTGCGGTTCGTCATCGTCTACGCGGGGCAGGAGGTCGGCTTCGTCGCCGGCTGAGGGGCGGAGAACCACCATGGAGGCACGGAGAGCGCGGAGCAGAGAGGTGAATTCAGGCCTTCGTGTCCTCCATGCCTCCTTGGTGCCTCCTCTTCTTCGGAGGAGATCATGAGCCAAGAAACCGTCACCGCCGAGGCGCCGCGCGAGCGTCCGCTCTGGGACCCGTACGTCGCGGGCTTCTTCCTCGGGCTCGTCCTGCTCGGCACCTACCTGGTGTTCGGGCGCGGGCTGGGCGCGTCGGGCGCGCTCGCGCGCATCACGGCGCGGCTCGTCGACGTCGTCGCGCCGGCCTGGGTCGAGGGCAACGGCCACCTGGGGGGCTACTTCGCGAAGGGCGCGAAGTGGTGGGACGACTGGCTCGTGTTCGAGCTGATCGGCGTCGTCCTCGGCGGCGTCTTCGCCGGCCTCACGGCCGGTCGCTTCGGCTGGAAGGTCGAGGGCGGCCCGCGCGTCTCGTCGCGCACGCGCCTGATCGCGGCCTTCGGCGGCGGGGCGATCGTCGGCGTCGGCGCGCGGCTCGCGCAGGGTTGCACGAGCGGCCAGGCGCTCTCCGGCGGCGCGACGCTCGCGCTCGGGAGCTGGGCGTTCATGTTCTCGGTGTTCGGCGGCGCGTACGCGCTGGCCTGGTTCGTGAGGAGGCTCTGGACATGATGCCGCTCCACCCCTCGACGTGGCTCTCCTACACGTTCGCGATCCTCGCGGGCTTCGCGTTCGGCTTCGTGCTCGAGCGCGCGGGCTTCGGCAGCTCGCGCAAGCTCGCCGCGCAGTTCTACCTGCGCGACCTGACCGTGCTGAAGGTCATGTTCACGGCGATCGTGACGGCGATGCTCGGCCTCGCCGTGCTGCGCGCGGTCGGCTTCGTCGACTGGGAGGCCGTCTACGTGAACCCGACGAACCTCGGGCCGCAGGTCGTCGGCGGCCTGATCTTCGGCGCCGGCTTCGTCGTCGGCGGCTACTGCCCCGGCACGTGCATCGTCGCGGCGGCGACCGGCAAGGTGGACGCGATCGTGTTCCTCGGCGGCGTGATGGCCGGGATCCTGGGGTTCTCGGCGGCGTGGCCGTGGGTCGGCGGGTTCGCGAGCTCGGGCGGCGGGCAGCGGCAGTTCGTCTACGAGTGGCTGCACCTCTCGTACGGGGTCGTGGCCATCCTCGTGACGTTGATGGCGCTCGGCATGTTCGCCGGCGCGGAGTGGATCGAGAAGAAGCTGCGCGGCGGCACGATCGCGCCGCCTCGCGCGGACGCGAGCGCCGGGCCCGCGGCCGACGCGGGGGCCGCGCCGACGAAGGCTTGAACGGGAGCAAACGATGAACCCTCGCACGATCCGCATCACGTTCATCGGGGCCGCCCTCGCCCTCGGGGTCGCGAGCGCCGCGCTCGCCGGGCGCGTCGCCGGCCCGGGACCGACGCCCTCGGTCGCGCCGGCCGAGGTGGACCCGTTCTCCGTGGCGGGCCTGCTCGCCGAGGCGCCGCCGGACGTCGTCGTGATCGTGCTCGAGGGCGCGCCTCGCCACCCGCTGCGCGGCGCGATGCCCGCGTCGAGCTTCGGCGCCGACGACGAGGCCCTCGTCGCAGGCGCCCCGAAGGTCCGGCGGATCGTGCTCGCCGGCGGGGACCCGGTCCGCGTCGATCGGATCGCGCGCAAGCTGTCCTCGAGCGGGCGCGACGTGCGGGTGCTAGCCGGCGGCCTCGGGGCGTGGGATACGGCAATGGATGCCGACCCGAAGGCCCCGGCCGACGGTGCGACGGTCGAGGTCTGGGCCGCGTACCGGTCGCGGCTCGCGCTGCGGCGCTCGTTCGGCGACGCCGCCGCGGCGCCCGTGTCGCCCTTCGCCGCGCCCATCGCGCCCATCGCCGCGCCCGGCGGCGGCGGCGCGAAGAAGCGCGAGGGCTGCTAGCCGTCGCAGGGCGCCGTGAGCGTCCGCGTCACCGAGGCGGTGCTGATCGGCGCCGGGCTCCTGGCGCTGGTGGCGGCCATCTCGCTGCTCGGGCCGGCGATCCGGCACAGCTCGAAGCCGATGCCGACGGTCCTCCTCGGCGGGGCGACCCGGGCCGAAGGCTGCCTCTCGTGCCACGCCACCATGCAGGGGCTCGGCGCGGCGCACGCGGGCATCGGGTGCAGCCCGTGTCACCTCGGCGATCCCACGGCGCGCGAGGAGCGCATCGCACACCGCGGGCTCGAGCGGTTGCCCGGCGACCTGCACACGAGCTCGAGGACCTGCGGCCAGGGCGCGTGCCACCCGATCGAGCACGCGCGCGTGCAGAGCAGCCTCATGGCCCGCGCGCCGGGCATCCTCGCCGTCGACCGCTTCGCGTTCGGCGAGCGCCCGACGCCCGACGGCGACGAGGCCGACGACCTGCCGGGGATGGACCTGCGAAAAGGCCCGATTTCGCCCGCCGAATTGCACGTGCGCAAGCTCTGCGGGTCGTGTCACCTCGCCGCCCGCAAGGAGCGGCCGGGCGATCTCGGCGAGGCGGCGCGGGGCGGCGGCTGCGCGGCGTGCCACCTCGGGGCGCCCGACGTGCGCGCCGGCCGGACGGGCGGCCCGCTCCACCCGGACGTGCCCGCCGACGTGCCCGAGCGGCGCTGCGTCGGTTGCCACGCGCGCAGCGGGAGGATCTCGCTCTCGTATCGCGGCGTGGTCGAGCTCGAGCCCGGCGACCCGCGCGTCGTCGGCGCGCTGTGGGACGGGCGGCCCGTGGGCGCGGCGCCGCCCGACGTGCACGCGAAGGCGGGGATGACGTGCATCGACTGCCACACCGAGCGCGAGCTGATGGGCGACGGCACGCCCCACCGGCACGCGCACGAGGGCCTCGAGGTCGGGTGCGTCGACTGCCATGGCGGCGGTCCGTCGCCGCGCGTCGAGGAGCCGACGACCCCGGATCGCGAGCGCGTCGCGGAGCTGCTGCGCAAGGCGTGGGACCGGGCCGGCAAGCCGGCGCTCCCCGACGGGCCGCCGCTCCGCACGCGGACGGGGACGCCGCTCTGGCGCACCCACGCCCCGAGCGCGTCGCTCGCGCTGTCACAGACCGGTGGTCGCCTGGCGATCCCGCCCGCGAAGGACGGGGCGCACCATTCGATCGGGGGACACGAGCGGCTCGACTGCCAGGCGTGCCACTCGGCGTGGGCGCCGCGCTGCACGAGCTGCCACACCCGCTTCGACCCGAACGGCGCGGACCTCGACCACGCGACGGGGCTGCTGACGAAGGGCAGCTGGATCGAGACCGCGGGCGGCAACGGGCTCGGGCCGCCGCTGCTCGCGGTCGGGCCGCGAGGCGCGATCGGGCCGTACGTCGAGGGGATGCGCCTGACGATCGCGAACGTCGTCGAGGTCCCGATCGATCGCGTGCTGTGGGCGCCGCTCGATCCGCACACGACGGCGAAGGCGCGCCCGTGCGCGTCGTGCCACGATCCGGCCGCGGTCGCCGAGGTCGCGCCGAGCGAGGGGGAGACCACGCGCAGCGCCCCGGCGCGGCTCCTGACGGAGGAGGAGCGCGCGAAGCTGGCGCGCGTCGGGCGGTGCATCCCGTGCCACTCGAGCTACGACGACGTGATCTGGCGTGACGCCGCGGCGAGCTTCTCGCGGCTCGCGGGGCGGTCGGCGGCACCCGCGTCCCGCGCGGCGCATGACCCGGTCCTGCGCTGCCGCGGGGCGACCGGGGATCCCGCGGCGCGGACGCCCCGCTGACGGCGCGTCAGCCGAGCCCGAGCGCCCGCATCTTCCGCCAGAGCGTGGTGCGGCTGATGCCGAGCTCGGCGGCCGCGTGCGCGTGGTGCCACCGGTGCGCGTCGAGCGCAGCGCGGATGCGCGCGGCCTCGCCGGCGCCGTCCTCGCCGGGCCGATCCGCCGGCGCGTGCGGCGGAGGTGGCGCCGACCCCTCGGCCTCGAAGGCGGCGAGCTCGGGCGGCAGGTCCTCGATCTGCACCGTCTGGCGCTGGCAGAGCGCCACCGCGTACTCGATCGCGTTCTCGAGCTCGCGCACGTTGCCGGGCCACGCGTAGGACTTGAAGAGGTCGAAGACCTCCGGGGAGAAGCGCACGGCGCGGCCCTCGCGGGCCGTGATCCGAGCGAGCAGGTGCCTCGCGAGCGGCTCGACGTCCTCCGGACGGTCGCGCAGGGGCGCGACGTGGATCGGCACGACCCGCAGCCGGTAGTAGAGGTCCTCCCGGAACCGCCCCGCGGCGATGGCCTCCTTGAGGTCGACGTTCGTCGCCGCGATGACGCGCGCGTCGACGGCGCGCGGGGCGCTCTCGCCCACGCGCTCGAAGGTGCGCTCCTGCAGCACGCGCAGCAGCTTGACCTGCAGCGGCAGCGCGACGTCGCCGATCTCGTCGAGGCAGAGCACCCCGCCGCGCGCGGCCTCGAAGCGGCCCACGCGATCGCGGACGGCCCCCGTGAACGCGCCGCGCACGTGGCCGAAGAGCTCGCTCTCGAGCAGATCGGCGGGCAGCGCCGCGCAGTTGACGGCGACGAAGGGGCCGGCGTGGCGCTGCGACTGGGCGTGCAGCGCGCGCGCGACGACCTCCTTGCCCGTGCCGCTCTCGCCCGTGATGATCACGGTCGCGTCGCTGCGGTGGAGCGACGCGACGAGGCGCACGATGCGCAGCATCGACGGGGATCGCGCCACGATCCCCTGGGCGGCGAGCGCGCCTTGCAGGATGAGGTCGTCCTCCTCGGCGGGGCGCAGCACGACGAGGTAGCGCGCGCCGCCGGGCCAGCTCGCGCGCTCGTCGCCGGGGATCGGCGCGGCGGACAGCGAGGCGAGGCGGGCCGGCCCGTGCTGGCACTGCACGAACGCGCGGCGCCCTTCCTCGCGATCGCCGCCGACGAGCGTGGCGCGCAGGGGCTCGCCCGCGCCGAAGAGGCGGGCGCCGAGGAGATCCTGCACCGGGTGGCCCGGGATCTTGGTGCACGCCCCGGGGCACACCCACGCATCGAGCGTGCGGGTCGCGCGGATGACCAGGAAGTCGGCGTCGAGGACGATGAGCACCCGGCCGAGCGCCGTGAAGGCGGACTCGAGCGACGCCCAACCCACGGACGATCCCGCGATCGGGCTCGGCACCTCGGGCGTGGCGACGGGAGGGGGCTCGAAGGAGGTCACGATCGTCCGGGGGGCGGCGCGGCGAAGGGGAGAGCTCCCGGCGGTGCGCGTGGAGCGGGCCCCGCGAGCCCGCGCACGGGGGGGGCGAGGGGGCGCGCCACCTCGGGGCACTAGGTGGCACGTCCACGGCGCTCCTTCAAGCCGCGCGAGCCGGGCGCGAGGTGCGCGTCCGTGCGTGCGAGGGCGCGCCGCGATCGGCCCGCCGCATGCACGGCGTCACGGGATGGACGCCGCCCGGCCCGCGGGCCTGTCACCCGACGAAGCGCGCGCACGCCTCGATCGCGACGGCCGCAACGTGCTCGTGCCGCCCGACCGGTGGGCCGCGCTGCGCGAGGCCGCCGCCATCCTCGCCGATCCGATGGCCGTGATGCTCGCGGTCGCCGCCGCGGCCTACCTCGTGCTCGGGCAGGTCAAGGAGGGCGTCATCCTCCTCGCCGCGATCGTGCCGGTGCTCGCGATCGACGTCCTCCTCGAGGCACGATCGCGCAAGGCCCTGCAGGCGCTCGCGCAGTCGGTGCGTCCACGGGTCGTCGTCGTGCGCGGGGGCCTGGACGTCGAGATCCCGTCGGAGGAGCTCTGCCGCGGCGACGTCGTGGTGCTCCGCGAGGGCGACGTCCTGCACGCCGACGGCGTGGTCCGGCGCGGGCACAACCTCTCCGTCGACGAGTCGCAGCTGACCGGCGAGGCCGAGCCGCAACCGAAGGAGGCCGTGGACGCCGCCGCGGCCGACGCGCCCGACGCGGCGCGCTTCTGGGCGGGATCCCTCGTCCTGGCCGGCACGGGCTACGGCGAGGTGACGGGGATCGGCGCCTCGACGCGCTTCGGCGAGATCGCCCGGCTCGTCGCCACGACCGGCGATGCCCAGACCCCGCTCCAGCGGCGCGTCGCCAGCGCCGTGCGCGTCCTCGCCGGCAGCGCCGTGGTGGTCGCGATCGGCGTGCTCGCGCTCGGCCTCTGGCGCGGCCTCGGCTTCTGGCAAGCGCTGCTCCCCGCGATCTCGGTCGCGATCTCGGCGGTGCCCGAGGAGTTCCCGCTCGTCTTCACGCTCTTCCTCTCGATGGGCGCCTTCCGGCTGTCACGCCGCGGCGTCCTCGTGCGGCGGCTCGCCGCGGTCGAGACGCTCGGGTCCACCACGGTCATCTGCACCGACAAGACGGGCACGCTCACCGAGGGGCGCTTCGCGGTCGAGGCGCACGAGCCCTTCGACGCCGCGGCGGGCGACCAGGCGCTGCTGGAGGCCGCCGTGCTCGCCTGCGAGCCGGAGCCGTCCGACCCGATGGAGCGAGCGATCCTGGACCACGCGGCGTCCCATGGCGTGGACGTCGCCGCGCTCCACGCCGGCTGGAAGCTCCTGCGGGATCACGACTTCGACCCCGTCGGCAAGCACATGTCCCACGTGTGGCTCGGGCCGGACGGCCGCGTCCGCGTGCTGGCCAAGGGCGCGCTCGAGGGCGTGCTCGACCACTGCGACGCCGCGCCGGACCTCCGGGCGCGCGTCGAGGCGGCGCACGAGCGCCTCGCGGCCTCGGGCATGCGCGTCCTCTGCGTGGCGGCGCGCGACGCCGACGCGGGCGGCGAGGGGACCCGTGCCGACGACGAGCGCGGGCTCGCGCCGATCGGGCTGCTCGGCTTCCGCGACCCGCTGCGCGCCGAGGTGCCGGGCGCCGTGCGCGAGTGCACGGAGGCCGGCATCCGCATCAAGGTCGTCACCGGCGACCACGCGCTCACGGCGCACGCGATCGCGGACGCCGCGGGCATCCCGCACGCCGACGACGGGATCGTCACCGGCGCCGATCTCGACGCGCTCGGGCCGGCCGATCGCGCGGCCAGGATCCAGAGCGCGGCGATCTTCGCGCGCATCCGGCCCGAGCAGAAGCACGAGATCGTCGAGGTGCTGCGGCGCGCGGGCGAGATCGTCGCGATGACGGGCGACGGCATCAACGACGCGCCCGCGCTCCGCCGCGCGGACATCGGCATCTCGCTCGGCGTGCGCGGCACGGCCGTCGCGCGGGCGGCCGCCGACCTCGTGCTCCTCGACGACGACTTCTCCTCGATCGTGAGGGCCGCGCGCGAGGGGCGCGCGATCTACGTCAACATCCAGCGCGCGTTCCTCTACCTGCTCGGCTTCAAGCTCCGCATCGTGATGCTCGCCCTCGGCGCGCCGCTGCTCGGCTTCCCGGCGCTCCTCCTGCCCGTGCACCTCGTCTGGCTCGAGCTCATCATCCACCCGGTGTCCGCGCTCGCGTTCGAGGGCGAAGCGCCCCCGGCCGACCTGATGCGGCGCCCCCCGCGCGCGCCACGCGCCCCGCTCGTCGCGGCGCGCCTCGCCGCTCGCGCGCTCCTCTCGGGCGTCATCCTCGCCGTCGGCTCGTTCTGGGCGTACGCGACCCACCTCGACCAGGGCGTCGGCTACGCGCGCAGCCTCGGGGTCGCCGTGCTCATCGCCGGCAGCCTGATCCTGGTCTTCGCCGAGCGCACGCTCGACGTCCCGCTGCACCGCATGCCGCTGCCGCGCACGGCTCGCTTCTGGGCCGTGTGGCTCGGCGTGGCGGCGTCGCTGCCGCTCTTCATGCACGTCCCAGTCGTCGCGTCGGTGTTCGAGATCCAGCCGCTCTCGGCCCACGACTGGGTCGTCGTCCTCGCGGTGTCCCTCGCGTCGGTCGCATGGCGCGCGGTGCCGCTCGGCGGCGCGCCCCCGCGCTAGGATCCGCCCGTGAGCACGCCGGCCGACGTCCGTCTCCTCTTCGCGACGCGGGCGGTGCGCCTGTTCGCCTACGGCTTCCTCTCGGTCGTCCTCGTCCTCTACCTCGCGGCCCTCGGCCACTCCGAGGCGCGCATCGGCCTGCTCCTGTCGCTCACCCTCGCGGGCGACACCGTGATCTCGCTCGGCCTGACGACGCGCGCCGACCGCGCGGGGCGGCGCACGACCCTCCTCGTGGGCGCCGCGCTCATGGTCCTCGCCGGCGTGATCTTCGCGGCGACGTCGAGCTTCGCGATCCTGCTCTTCGCCGCCACGATCGGCGTCCTCAGCCCCGCGGGAAGCGAGGTCGGCCCGTTCCTCGCCGTCGAGCAGGCCGCGCTCACGCAGGCGCTCCCGGCCGCGCGGCGCACCAAGGCGTTCGCCTGGTACGCGCTGGTCGGATCGTTCGCGACCGCGCTCGGGTCGCTCGCGGGCGGCGCGATCGCGTCCGTGCTGACGCGCGCCGGCCTCGCCGAGATCGCGGCCTACCGCGCCGTCGTCGGCGGCTACGCGGCGATGGGCGCCGTGCTGATCGTCCTCTTCACGAGGCTCTCGCCTTCGTGCGAGGCCCCGCCGCCCCAGCGCGAGGCCCCGCCGCGCAAGCTCGGCCTCGGCCTGCACCGATCGCGCGGCATCGTGCTCCGCCTCTCCGCGCTGTTCTCGGTCGACGCCTTCGCGGGCGGCTTCGTCGTGCAGAGCTTCGTCGCGTACTGGTTTCACCAGCGCTTCGGCGCCGCCCCCGCGACGATCGGCGCGATCTTCTTCGGCGCCAACGTGCTGGCCGGCCTGTCCGCGCTCTCGGCGGCGTGGGTCGCGGCGCGCATCGGCCTCGTGCGGACGATGGTCTACACGCACCTGCCGTCGAACGTGCTGCTCCTGATCGTGCCGCTGATGCCGACCCTGCCGCTGGCGATGGCGGTGCTGTTCCTGCGCTTCTCGATCTCGCAGATGGACGTGCCCACGCGGCAGTCCTACGTGATGGCCGTCGTCGACCCGGACGAGCGCTCCGCGGCGGCCGGTGTCACGGGCATCGCGCGCACGATCGGCGCGTCGCTCGCGCCCATGGTGGCCGGCCCGCTCTACGCCGTGCCGGCGCTCGCGAGCGTGCCGTTCTTCGTCTGCGGGCTGCTCAAGATCGGCTACGACCTCGCGCTCTACCGCGCCTTCTCGGCGCTGCCTCCGCCCGAGGAGCACGAGGGCGCGCCGAGGGCGTGAGTCAGCGCGTGAAGGCGCCGATCACGCTCAGCAGCTCGTCTACCGCCGCGTCGCCGCGCCCCCGCTGCACCGCGTCGCGCAGGCAGCCGCGCGCGTGATCGCGGACCATCGCCAGGGCGACCGCGTCGAGCGCCGATCGCACGGCCGCGATCTGCGTCAGCACGTCGACGCAGGGGCGCGCGTCCTCGACCATGGCGGCGAGCCCGCGCACCTGCCCCTCGATGCGGCGCAGGCGCCTTTGCAGCGCTTGCGGGTCGGTGCGCGCGCGCGGCTTGGCCGGCGTGGCGGGCGCCGCGTCAGGGCGCTTCGAAGCCGGCATCCTGGATCGCCGCCTTCAGCTGCCCGACGTTCGCGACCGCCGGGTCGAACGTCACCTCGGCCTCCGCGCGCTCGAGCGACACGGCCGCGCTCTTCACGCCCGCGACGCCCGTGAGCACGTTCGTCACGCTGCGCACGCAGCCCATGCACGTCATCCCGTCGACCTTCACCTTGACCGATTCCATTCGCGTGAGCCTCCTGCCTGGGTCGCCGGCCTCATGGCCGGGGGTACTGATTCGCGGTGGTCGCCGGCCTCATGGCCGGGGTACGGATGCGGCGGGGCCGCCGTGCGGGGCCGGGCGCCATCGCTTGAGCAGCAGCGAGCTGGTGACGACCGACACCGAGCTCAGCGCCATCGCGCCGCCCGCGAGGACGGGGCTCAGCAGCCCGGACGCCGCGAGCGGCAGCCCGAGCACGTTGTAGAAGAACGCAAAGAACAGGTTTTGCCGGATCTTCGCGAGTGTCGCGCGCGAGAGGTCGATCGCGTCGGCGACGCCCCGCAGGTCGTTTCGGATCAGCGTCACGTCGGCCGCCTCGATGGCGATGTCCGACCCCGACGCGAGCGCGAAGCTCACGTCCGCCGCGGCGAGCGCGGGCGCGTCGTTCACGCCGTCGCCCGCCATCGCGACGAGGCCGCCCTCGGCCTTGAGCCGCTCGACCTCGGCGGCCTTGCCCTGCGGCAGGACCTCCGCGAGCACGCGATCGATGCCGAGGGTCGCGGCGACGGCGCGCGCGGTGACCTCGTTGTCGCCGGTGATCATCACGACCGTCACGCCCATCGCGGCGAGCCTGCGCACCGCCTCGGCCGACGAGGGGCGGGGCGCGTCGGCGAGCGCGAGGAGGCCGACCGAACGGCCCGCGGCCGCGACCGCGACCACCGTCCGACCGCCCGCCGACAGGCGCGCGACCTCGGCCGCGTCGACCTCGACGCCGCGCGCCGCGAGGAAGGCCGGCGACCCGAGCAGCGCCGCCTCGCCATCCACCGTGCCCGTGACGCCGAGGCCGGTCTGCGAGGCGAAGTCCGCGAGCGCGCCCGCGGCCGCGCCCTCGCGGTCGGCGTACGCCGCGATCGCGAGGGCGAGCGGGTGCTTCGACCCCTGCTCGAGCGTGCGCGCCACCCGGAGCAGCCGGGGCGTGTCGCCGCCCGTGGCGATCGCGGCGACGACCTCCGGCCGCCCCTCGGTGAGCGTGCCCGTCTTGTCGACGACGAGCGTGCGCACCTTCTCCGCGCGCTCGAGCGCGGCGGCGTCGCGCACGAGGACGCCCGACTGCGCGCCGCGTCCCGTGCCGACCATGATGGCCGTCGGCGTGGCGAGCCCGAGCGCGCACGGGCACGCGATCACCAGCACCGCGACGGCCCGCACGAGCGCCTGCACGGGGTCGCCCGCGATCGCCCAGCCGACGAACGTGACCAGCGCGATCGACACGACGACCGGCACGAAGACGGCCGACACGCGGTCGACCAGGCGCTGGATCGGGGCCTTCGACCCCTGCGCCCGCTCGGTCAGCCGCACGATCTCGGCGAGCTGCGTGTGGGCGCCGGTGCCGGTCGCGCGCACGCCGATCGTGCCTTCGAGGTTCTGCGTGCCGGCGAAGACGCGGTCGCCCGCTCCGCGTTCGCGCGGCATGCTCTCGCCCGTCAGCATGCTCTCGTCGACGGCGGATCGGCCGTCGACCACCTCGCCGTCGACCGGGAGCCGCTCGCCCGCGCGCACGACGACCCGATCGCCGACCGCGATCGCGGCGACGTCGACCTCGACCAGGGCGCCGTCGCGGTCCACGATCGCCGTCCGCGGCGCGAGGCCCAGAAGCTCCTCGATCGCGGCGGACGTGCTGCCCTTGGCGCGCGCCTCGAGGACCTTGCCGAGCAGCACCAGCGTGATGACGGCCGCCGACGCCTCGAAGTAGACGTGCTGCGAGTGCAGGCCGATCACGGTGACGACCGCCGAGATCGCGAACGCCATCGAGGTGCCGAGCGCGACGAGCACGTCCATGTTCGCCGCCCCGCCGCGCAGCGCGTGGTACGCGCCGACGTAGAAGCGGCGGCCCACCCAGAGCTGGACGGGCGTCGCCAGCGCGAGCTGAATCGGCCGCGGGACGAGCTCGTGACGCCCCGCGAACATGGCGCCCATCTCGATCATCAGCGGCAGCGTGAGCGCGGCCGACAGGGCGAGCTGGCGGAGCTGCCGGGCCTGGTCCGCGACGCGGCGCGCCTTCTGGGCCGCCCGATCGGCGCCCTCGACCGACGCGGCGCCGTAGCCGGCCCGCTTGACGGCGGCGACCAGCGCTTCGATCGCGGGGCCGTCCGGGGCGACCTCGATCCGCGCGCGCTCGGTGGCGAAGTTGACCGTGGCTCGCACGCCCGGGATCCGGCCGATCACGGCCTCGAGGCGCGTCGCGCACGCGGCGCACGTCATGCCGTCGATCGCGAGCTCGATCTCGCGTGGAGAGACGCCGTAGCCGGCCTTCTTCACGGCGGCGACGACGTCGGCCGGCGCCACCTGCGCGGGGTCGTAGCGCACGCTCGCGCGCTCGGAGGCGAAGCTCACGCTCGCGCGGACGCCGGGCAGCCGGTTCAGCGTCTTCTCGATGCGCGCGGCGCACGCGGCGCACGTCATGCCTTCGACGCGCAGGTCGATCTCGGCCGCGGGCGGGGCGGGGGACGCCGGGCTCATCGCCGGCTGGAGGTATACCCCGGTGGGGTATGCGTCAAGGGACGGTCCCGCCGCGCCCGGTGCGCGTTCGCGCGCGCCGAAGCGCTTTGCTACGATCGCGCGGTGCGCCGACCGAGCCCCGTGCGCGACGTCGATCTGATCCGGGTGCGCGGCGCCACCGCGGCGCCCGCGAGCGACTGGCTGGCCATCGAGGAGCCGCTCGAGATCCGCGCCGAGGCTCCGGGGCAGGAGGCCTCGCCCGTCGCGATCACCATGCGCACGCCCGGCCACGACGACGAGCTCGCGGTGGGCTTCCTGTTCGGCGAGGGCCTGATCGCGAGCGCGGGCGACCTCGCTTCGCCGCCGTTCGGACCCACACCGCGCGGCCGGGCCGGGTCTGTCGTCGTGCGCCTCGCGCGCCCGTTCGACGCCGATCGCGCGCGCCGCGAGTTCCCCGTCACCTCGAGCTGCGGGATCTGCGGCGCCGCGGCCCTCGACCGGCTCGTCGACCTCGCGCCCCGGCTCGGCGGCGGCCCGGCCGTCCCGCGCGCCGCGCTCGCGGGCATGCCGGCCACGCTCCGCGCCGGGCAGCCGACGTTCGACCGGACCGGCGGGCTGCACGCGGCCGGGCTCTTCCGGGCCGACGGCGCGGTCGTCGCCGTGCGGGAGGACGTCGGTCGCCACAACGCCGTCGACGAGCTCTGCGGCCGCGCGCTCCTCGACCGCACGCTCCCGCTCGACGACCTCGTCCTGCTCGTGTCGGGCCGCGTGAGCTTCGACATCCTCCAGAAGGCCGCGCGCGCCGGCGTGACGGTCCTCGCCGCGATCTCCGCGCCCTCGAGCCTCGCCGTGCAGGCGGCCGATCGGCTCGGCATGACGCTCGTCGGGTTCCTCCGCGACGGCGACTTCAACGTGTACGCGCACCCCCACCGCCTCGTGATCGCGTAGCGCACCGCGGCGTCGCCGCGCGCCGGGACGCTGGCCGGACCGTCGTATATGGTGCGGCCATGAAGCTGCCTCGCCTCACCGAGCCCCTGGTCCGCGATCACGGCGCGCTCCGCGCGGCCTCCTGGGACGAGGCCCTCGACCGCGCCGCCGGCCTGATCCGCGCGTCGGTCGACCGGCACGGCCCGGGCGCGTTCGGGCTCTTCAGCTGCTCGAAGGCCACGAACGAGGTCAACTACCTCGCCCAGAAGCTCGCGCGCGTCGTCATCGGATCGAACAACGTCGACAGCTGCAACCGCACCTGACACGCCCCCAGCGTCGTCGGTCTGGCGACGGTCTTCGGAGCGGGCGGGAGCACGAGCTCGTACCGCGAGGTGGAGGAGGCGGACGTCGTCATCCTGTGGGGATCGAACGCCCGCGAGACGCACCCGATCTTCTTCCACCACGTGATCGCCGCCGTGCGCCGCGGGGCGCGGCTCTACGTCGTCGATCCTCGCCGCACGGCCTCGGCCGCGTGGGCCGACGGGTGGCTGCCGGTCGAGGTCGGCACCGACATCGCGCTCGCCAACGCCGTCGCGCGCGCGATCCTCGACCACGGCCTCGAGGACCGCGCGTTCGTCGCTCGGGCCACGGTCGGCTTCGAGGCGTGGCGGTCCTCGCTCGCCGGTGCCGATCGGGCGAGCGCCGAGCGCACGACGGGCGTGCCGGCCGCGACGATCGATCGGATGGCGATCGACTACGCGCGCGCCGACCGCGCGATGATCTGCTGGACGCTCGGCATCACCGAGCACCACAACGCGGTCGACAACGTCTTCTCGCTCATCAACCTCGCCTTGCTCACGGGCCACGTCGGCCGCTGGGGATCGGGGCTGAACCCGCTGCGAGGCCAGAACAACGTGCAGGGCGGGGGAGACATGGGCGCGCTGCCGCACAAGCTCGCCGGCTTTCAGGACGTCGAGGACGCCGAGGTGCGCGGCCGCTTCGACCGCGCGTGGGGCGCGACCATCCCGCCGAAGCAGGGCTGGCACCTGACGCAGATGTTCGACGCGATGGATCGCGGCGATCTCACGGCGCTCTACGTGGTCGGCGAGAACCCGGCGCAGTCCGAGGCCGACGCGCACCGCACGCGCGCGCGCCTGCGCGGCCTCGAGGCGCTCGTCGTGCAGGACATCTTCCTCACGAAGACGGCCGAGCTCGCCGACGTGGTCCTGCCCGCGTCCGCGAGCTTCTGCGAGGCGGAGGGCACCGTGACGAACAGCGAGCGGCGCGTGCAGCGCGTGCGGCGCGCGGTCGGCCTGCCCGGCGAGGCCCGCGACGACCTCGCGATCCTCTGCGAGCTGGCGCGGCGGCTGGGCCGCGATCTCGGCGACCCGACGCCCGAGCAGCTCTGGGACGAGGTGCGATCGCTCTCGCCGATGCACGCGGGCATGAGCTACCGGCGCCTCGCGGACCTCGGCGGCATCCAGTGGCCGTGCCCCGACGACGACCACCCGGGATCGCCGTTCCTCCACGGGCGGCTCTGGGAGGACCCGATCGTGGGGCCGCGCGCGCCCTTCCACGCGGTCACCCACGCGCCGCCGGTCGAGGCGCTCGACGACGCCTTCCCGCTGCGCCTCACCACGGGCAGGCGCCTCGACTCGTACAACACCGGCGTGCAGTCGGGCGGCCTCGCGTCGCCGAGGCGCCGAGGCGAGACCGTCGACGTACACCCCGCCGACGCGGACCGGATCGGCGCCGCCGACGGCGATCTCGTGCGCGTCACGTCGCGGCGCGGGTCGGTCGTCGCCCCCCTGCGCCGCGACCCCGGGCTCCGCCCCGGGCTGGTCTTCATGACGCTGCACTTCCCCGACGAGGTCGACACCAACGTGCTCACCATCGACGTGACCGATCCGCGCGCCGGCACGGCGGAGTTCAAGGCCGCCGCCGTGCGCGTCGAACGCCTCGCGGGCGCGCAGGGCGAGGGGGCGTAGCGTGGATCTCCGACCGATCCAGGCTACCGCGAGCGCGGTCGAGGTCCTCGCGATCGACGCCGTGATCGACCCGGCCCTCGGCGATCCCGAGGGCCTGCGCGCGATCGAGGCGCGGCGGCACCTCCTGCTCCCGGCGCTCCACGCGGTGCAGGCGCGCGTCGGCTGGATCAGCCCCGGCGCGCTCGGCGAGATCGCGCGCCGCCTGCACGTGCCGCCCGCCGAGGCGTTCGGGGTCGCGAGCTTCTACGCGCTGTTCGCGCTGCGCGATCGGCCCGCGACGGTCGCGCACGTGTGCACCGATCTCGCCTGCAAAGCGGCCGGTGCGGACGCGCTCGCGGGCGATCTCGCGCGCGCCGTCGGCCCCGCGGGCGAGGCGCGCGGCGGGGCGACGTGGCTCGAGAGCCCGTGCCTCGGGCTGTGCGACCAGGCCCCGGCCGCGCTCGTCACGGTCGCCGGGGATCGCCCGCGCGCACGCGCGTTCGGCGGCGCGACGGCGGCGCGCGTCCTCGAAGCGCTGGCCGGTCGGCGCGTCGGCGATCCGCCCCGCACCGTGATCCCGCAGGCCGGCAGCGCGGATCTCCGCCTGCTTCGCCGCGTCGGCGTGGTCGACCCGGCGAGCCTCGACGAGTACCGCGCCCACGGCGGCTACGTGGCGCTGCGCCGCGCCCTCGATCTCGGCCCCGCCGGCGTCGTGCGCGAGGTGACCGAGGCGCGCCTCGTCGGTCGCGGCGGCGCCGGCTTCCCGACGGGCCGCAAGTGGGAGGCCGTCGCGAAGCAGGTCGCGCGCCCGCACTACGTCGTCTGCAACGCCGACGAGTCGGAGCCCGGCACCTTCAAGGACCGCGTGCTGATGGAGGACGACCCGTTCGCCGTGCTCGAGGCGATGACGATCGCCGGCCTCGCGACCGGCTCCGAGAAGGGCTTCCTCTACGTGCGCGGCGAGTACCCGCTCGCGACCGATCGCCTCACGATCGCGATCGACGCGGCGCGCGCGCGCGGCCTCCTCGGCGAGGACGTGATGGGCCGCGGCCTGCGCTTCGACGTCGAGATCCGGCGCGGCGCGGGCGCGTACGTCTGCGGCGAGGAGACGGCGCTGATGGCCTCGATCGAGGGCTTCCGCGGCGAGCCGCGCACCAAGCCGCCGTTCCCGGTCGAGGTCGGCCTCTTCGGCAAGCCGACGTGCGTGAACAACGTCGAGACCCTCGTGGCCGCCCTCGAGGTGATCACCGTCGGCGCCGCCGCGTACGCCGCGACCGGCGCCCCGTCCGCGACGGGCACCAAGCTCTTCTGCGTCTCGGGCCACGTCGCGCGCCCGGGCGTCTACGAGGTGCCCCTCGGCACGCGCCTCGATTGCCTGATCGACCTCGCGGGCGGCGCGCGCGAGGGATCGTCCGTGCAGGCCGTGCTCCTCGGCGGCGCGGCGGGCGGCTTCCTCCGCCCCGACGAGCTTGCCACCCCGCTCACCTTCGACGACGCACGCCGCGCGGGCGCCTCGCTCGGATCGGGCGTGGTCATCGTGCTCGACGAAGGCGCGGCGATGCCCGAATACCTCGGCCGGATCGCCCGGTTTTTCCGGGATGAATCGTGCGGTCAGTGCGTCCCGTGCCGCGTCGGCACCGTGCGGCAGGAGGAGCTCGTCGCGCGCCTCGTGCGCGGGCGCCCGATCGGCTCGCAGGAGGACGAGCGCGCGCTCCTCGGCGAGCTCGGCCAGGCGATGCGCGACGCCTCGATCTGCGGGCTCGGCCAGACCGCGACGAGCGCGATCGAGTCCGCGGTCGCGAAGCTCGGCGTGCTCGGGGGCCGTTCGTGAGGGCGCTCCCGGTGCTGCAGCCGCGCCTCGTGGATCTCACCGTCGACGGCGCGCCCGTCCGCGTACCGGAGGGCGCGACGCTGCTCGCGGCCTGCCGCGCCGCCGGCGTCGACACGCCGACGCTCTGCTTCGCGGAGAACCTCCGGCCGGCGAACGTGTGCCGCGTCTGCGTCGTCGAGCTCGAGGGCGCGCGCACGCTCGTGCCCTCGTGCTCGCGCATGGCCGAGCCCGGGATGGTCGTGCGCACCGACACGCCCCGCGTCCGGACGAGCCGCAAGGTGGTGCTCGAGCTGCTCGCCTCGTCGGTCGACGTGTCGACCGCGCCCGCGATCCTCGCCTACCTCGATCGCTACGGCGCACGCCCCGATCGCTTCGGCCCGCCCGCGGACGCCGGCCGCGCGGGCGCGCGCGACGCCGCCGATCCCGGCCACCACCACCGCCCCGAAGGCGATCGCGCCGCCACGGTCGCCGAGCCGCCCAAGCTCGAGGACGACCTCTTCGTCCGCGACTACGCGAAGTGCATCCTGTGCTTCAAGTGCGTCCAGGCCTGCGGCGACGACGCGCAGAACACCTTCGCCATCGCGATCGGCGGTCGCGGCTTCGACGCGCGCGTCACCACCGATCACGCCGTCCCGCTGCCGGAGTCCGCGTGCGTCTACTGCGGCAACTGCGTCGGCGTGTGCCCGACCGGCGCGCTCGCGCCCAAGACGGAGCACGATCTGCGCGCGGCGGGCGCGTGGGACGAGGCCCGTCAGACGACGACCGACACCGTGTGCCCGTACTGCGGCGTCGGCTGCGCGCTGACCCTGCGCGTGCAGGACGGCCGCATCGTGAAGGTGACCTCGCCCGTCGAGTCGACGGTGACGCGCGGCCACCTGTGCATCAAGGGCCGCTTCGGCTTCGGCTTCGTGGGCTGACGGGCGCGAGACCGCTCACTTCACGAGCACGATCGTGGAGTGGTTCGTCACGGCGACCGGCGCGGGCGCGAGCGTCACCAGGGTGTTCGTCGCCGTGCGGTAGACCTGAAACGTCGTGCCGGTCGGCGTGTAGGGCCCGACGAAGAGGTCGCCCGACACGGGGTCGACGTCGCTCGACGTGTGCCCCTCGCTCGGCATGATGTTGGTCGCCGTCACGGCGCCGGTCGCGACGTCCATCTTCTGGAACGGGGCCGACCAGTCGCGCGTGTAGAAGAAGCCCCCGAAGTACGACCCCGTGCGGCTGTTCTCCCCGCAGCCCGCCGGGTTGGGCCAGCTCTGCACGACGGAGTTCGTCGCCACGTCGAACACGATCAGGCCGAGGTTACCGTACGATCGCAGGTACAGGCGCTGCGAGGCCGCGTCGAACGTGCCCGCGGAGGACGGCGCGACGGGCAGGTTCAGGTTCTGCCAAGGCCCCGCGTTCTGCGAGTACATGAGCATCGTGGTGCCGTCCTTCACGTAGTAGAGGCCCTTCGGCGTCCACTTGAAGAAGCCGATGGGCGACGACGAGATCGGCCCCGGGCCGTCCTGTCGCTTCGTCCACGACTTCGCCACGGGGTCGTAGGCGTACACGACGCTGTCCTGCCCGAGCAGCAGCACGTTCGCGCCGTCGGTCGTGATCTGGCTGTACGTGACGGCGGGCGGGCTCGCGAGCGTCGCCCAGGTGTCGGTGACGACGTCGTACGCGTAGAAGCCCGCCGTGCCGTTGGAGCTCGTCAGGTAGACGATGCCGCCGCAGTCGTCGTCGGCCTTCGCGTCGCAGCCCTTGGGGCAGCAGCCGTCGCCGCTCTTGCAGACGAGGACCGGCGCGCCTCCCGCGCACGCGCCCGCCTGGCAGACCGTGCCCGTCGAGCACGCGTTCTTGTCGTCGCAGGCCGCGCCCTCGTTGGCGGCCTTGCCCCCGGCGCAGGTGCCGCTCGCGCACGTCTCGCCGCTCGTGCACGTGTTGCCGTCGTCGCACTTGCCGCCCTCGTTGCCCGCGACGGCGACGCACGAGTCGGTCGCCTCGTCGCACGACCCGACCTTGCACAGGTCGCCCTTCGCGACGCAGGTCTTCGCCGTGCCGCTGCACGCGCCGGCCTTGCACGCGTCGCTCTCCGTGCAGAACAGGCCGTCGTCGCAGAACGCCCCGTCCTTCGCGGGCTTCTGCACGCAGCCGACCTTCGGGTCGCACACGCCGAGGACGCACGTGCCGTCGAGGACGGAGCAGTCGACCCCTGGGCCCTTCTCGCAGCTGCCCGCCGAGCAGAAGCCCTGGAGCGTGCACGAGTCGCCGTCGTCGCAGCCCGCACCGTCGTTGCCGGCGACGACGGTGCACTGCTTCGCGCCCTCGTCGCACACCCCGACGTGGCACGAGTCGCCGCCCGGGCACCCGCGCTGATTGCCGGCCACGCACGCGCCGTTCTGGCACGAGTCGTTCTCGCTGCACCACGCCCCGTCGTCGCACGCGCCGAAGTCGTTCGCCGGCTCCCTCACGCACACGCCGTTCACGCACGCGCCCTGGTTGCAGGCGTCCGAGAGGCCGACGCAGTCGACGGGGCCCGCGCAGCTCACGGGCGGGCCGTCGGGGGCCGCGTCACGGGGCCCGGCGTCGATCGCCGTCGTCGCCCCGCCCGCGCCGCCCGAGGCGCTCCCGCCGACCCCGGCCCCGCCGCCGCCGGTCGTCGTCGTCGTCGTGGCGCCCGATCCCCCCTCGCCCTCGTCGGACGGCGCCATCCCAACGGAGGTGGCGCACGCGAAGGGCACGGCGAGGGTCAGCAGCAGCCAAGCGGACGAGGCGGGGAACGATCGCATGGTGGCAGAGTGCCCCGGAACGCAGTCCGCTGTCACCCGGGAGCGTCGGTGGCAGGCGCCGTCACCGCCCGCATCGAGGCTCCCCGGCGGCCGGAACCCTTCCACGGGACCGGCCGTTCGCGGTACGACTGCCCCGATGACCACCGCGATCGAGCAGACGACCGGAGGCGACGGCGCCGGGAAACAGCGGCCGACTCCCGGCGACCTCTTCGGGCATCCGCGCGGGCTCGCGGTCCTGTTCTTCACCGAGATGTGGGAGCGCTTCTGCTACTACGGCATGCGCGCGCTGCTGGTCTATTACATGACCAAGTACCTGTTCCTCGCGGGGCAGGTCGAGCACGTCCTCGGCTTCGCCGCCGTGAAGGGCGCCATCGAGTCCGTCTTCGGGGCCCAGTCGCCCCAGCAGCTCTCGTCGCAGATCTACGGGCTGTACACCGCGTTCGTGTACCTCACGCCGCTCGCCGGCGGCATCCTCGCGGATCGGTACTTCGGCCAGCGCCGCACGGTCATCGTCGGCGGCATCATCATGGCCATCGGCGAGTTCGTGCTGATGGTGCCGTCGCTCTTCTACGTCGGCCTGCTCCTGCTCATCCTCGGCAACGGCGCCTTCAAGCCGAACATCTCCACGCAGGTCGGCAGCCTCTACCCGCCCGGCGATCTGCGCCGCGACCGCGCGTTCAACATCTTCTACGTCGGCATCAACCTCGGCGCGTTCCTCGCCGGCATCGTCTGCGGCACCATCGGTGAGACCTACGGCTGGCAGTGGGGCTTCGGCGCGGCCGGCCTCGGCATGATCGGCGGCCTCGTCCAGTACATCGTCGGCCTGAAGCACCTCGCCCCCGACAACGTCGCCCGGCGCAAGGAGGGCAAGGTCCACGACGACCACCCGCTCACGAAGGTCGAGTGGCAGCGCGTCTTCGCGCTCGTCGTGCTGTGCATCCTGAACGTCTCGTTCTGGGCCGTTTACGAGCAGCAGGGCAACACGCTCGCGCTCTGGGCCGACAACAACTCCGACCGGCACATCTTCAAGCTGGTCGGCCTCGGCTGGGAGATGCCCGCGACGTGGTTCCAGTCGGTGAACCCGGGCTTCATCTTCGCGTTCACGCCCTTCATCAACGTGCTCTGGGAGCGTCAGGCCAAGAAGGGCACCGAGCCGTCGAGCGTCACCAAGATGGCCATCGGCTGCTTCGTGCTCGGCATCTCGTTCCTCGTGATGCTGCTGCCCGCCAAGCTCGTCGATCGCGGCGGGGTCGCCAGCATGTGGTGGCTCATCGGCTGCACCGCGCTGCTCACGCTCGGCGAGATCTACCTCTCGCCCGTCGGGCTCTCGCTCGTGACGAAGATCGCCCCGCCGCGCATCGTCTCGCTGATGATGGGCTTCTGGCTCGGGTCGAGCTTCTTCGGCAACTACCTGTCGGGCTTCCTCGGCACGTACTGGGAGAAGATGTCACACTCTGCGTTCTTCGGGATGCTCGCGGCCATCTCGCTCGCGACCGGCGTGCTGATGATCGTGCTGTACTCCCCGCTGAAGAAGGCGATCGGCGACGAGAACGCGACCTCGACCGCACCCGTGGGCGGCGCCGGGGACACCTGACGGCGGAGGGGATGATGACGACCACCCGAGATCCGAAGAGCACCCAGCCTCCGCGCGACTCCGAGCCCTCACCGCGCGGCGCGCGCACGGCGCTGTCCGAGGGGCTGGCCCAGGCCGCGCTCGATCGCGTGGACGCCGCGATCGTGGCCTACGACCGCGAGGGGCGGGTCGTCTTCGCCAACGAGCGCGCGCGCTGGGACCTCGGCGTGGCGCGCCTCGAGGAGCTGATCGGGCGCACCGCCTGGGAGCTCGACCCGAGCGAGTCGGCCGCGACGTTCGCGGAGCGCTGGGCGCGCCTGCCGAGCGAGGGCCGGGTGACGTGGGCGTCGTCGGCTGCGACGCCCTCGGGCGAGACGCGCTGGCGAGAGCGCCGGCTGACGCTGGCCGATCACGCCGGCGAGGCGGTCGCGATCGAGGTCACGGCCGACGTGACCGACCGCAAGCGCATCGAGGACGAGCTCGCCGCCAAGGAGCTACAGCTCCATCAGTCCGTGAAGATGCAGGCCGTGGGGCAGCTCGCCGGGGGCATCGCGCACGACTTCAACAACCTCCTGTCGGTCATCATCAGCTACGCGGGCTTCGTCGGTGAGGCCGTGCACGACCCCGATCTCGCGGCCGACGTCGAGGAGATCCGCAAGGCCGGTCACCGCGCGGCGGCGCTGACGCGGCAGCTGCTCGCGTTCAGCCGAAAGTCGCAGGTCAGGCCCCAGGTGCTCGAGGTCGACCGCGTCGTGCGCGAGATGGAGCGCTTGCTCCTACGGACGCTCGGCGAGCACGTCGAGCTGTCGATCCGCCCGTCGCCCGCGCTCTGGCACGTGAAGATCGACCCCGGGTCGGTCGAGCAGATCGTGATGAACCTCTCGATCAACGGCCGCGACGCGATGCCCGAGGGCGGCGCGCTCTCGGTCACGCTGGCCAACGTCGAGATCGACGCGGATCGCGCGAGCCGCTTCCACGACGTGCTCCCCGGCCAGTACGTCGAGCTGGCGGTGATCGACACCGGCGTGGGCATGACGCGCGAGGTGCAGGCCCGGCTGTTCGAGCCCTTCTTCACCACCAAGCAGGCGGGGTACGGCACGGGCCTCGGCCTCGCCACGGTGCTCGGCATCGTGAGTCGCGCGGGCGGCCACATCGACGTGACCTCGGAGCCCGGGCAGGGGTCGCGGTTCTGCGTGTACCTGCCCCGCACGGTCGATCGGCCCGACGGCCTTCGATCGGGCGCGGTCGTCGATCGCGCGGACGTCGGCAAGGGCAAGACGGTCCTCGTCGCCGAGGACGAGGTCGCGGTCCGGTCGCTCGTGAGCCGCATCCTGGCGAAGGCCGGCTACCGCGTGATCGAGGCCGGCGGCGGCGGTGACGCGATCGCGCTCTTCGAGCGGCACGCGGCCGACATCGATCTCGTGCTGACGGACGTGATCATGCCGAAGATGTCCGGCAAGGCCCTGGTCGGCTCGCTGCTCGCCCGCAAGCCCACGCAGCGCGTGGTGTTCATGTCCGGCTACACCGACGACGTCATCGCGCCGCACGGCGTGCTCGAGGCCGGCGTGCTCCTGCTCCACAAGCCGTTCTCCGAGAGCGACCTGCTCCGCATCGTGCAGAAGGCCATCGAGACGCCGCCGCGCCAGGGCTAGCGAGGGCCGGGCCGAGGGCCGGTGCGGTCCCACGGCCGACGGTCGGTGTTCCACGAGGCGGCGCGCGCGCGTATAAGCCCAGGGCCTTCCGAGCGGGGGTCGGTGGGCGGAATCGAGCGAGCATGACCACGCAGCCGTCCCTGGAAGGCCTCGATCTCGAGGCGTTCGCCCGCGACCTTCAGGCCATCCGCGCCGACCTCGAGGCCTCGTACGGCCCCGCCGACGCCGCGCACCTCGCGAAGATGGAGCGCTGGGGGCGTCTCTGCACCGGGGCGGGCTACGCGACCGCCTGGCTCGGGCCGAACCTCGTCTCGGCCGCGCTGCTCGCGGTCGGCAGCACCGCGCGCTGGACGATGGTGATGCACCACGTCGGCCACAAGGGCTACGACGCGGTGCCCGGCGTCCCCGAGCGGCTGACGAGCAAGCGCTTCGCCCAGGGCGCGCGGCGCTTCGTCGACTGGCTCGACTGGATCGCTCCCGAAGCGTGGCTCTACGAGCACAACGTGCTGCACCACTACCACACGGGCGAGACCGCGGACCCGGACCTCGTCGAGCAGAACCTCGAGGCCGTGCGCGACGCGCGCTGGCCGAAGGCGCTCAAGTACGCCACGGTCGCGTTCTTCGCCTGCACGTGGAAGATCTCGTACTACGCGCCGAACACGCTGCAGACGCTGCAGGAGGCGCGCGCTCGACGCGCGTCGCGCGACAAGGTCACCGTCGGCGGCACCGGCGGGCGACGCCTCCTCGATGCGTGGAACCCGCGCACGCCCGAGGGCCGCGAGTTCTGGGCGCGCTGCGTGCTGCCCTACGGCGCCGTCCGCTTCGGCCTGCTGCCCGCGCTCTTCGCGCCGCTCGGGCCGATCGCGTGGGCGAGCGTGGTCGCCAACACGGCGATGGCCGAGGTGCTGACGAACGTGCACTCCTTCCTCGTGATCGCGCCGAACCACGCCGGCGACGACCTGCACCGCTACGACGGCGCCTCGGGCGGCAAGGCCGAGTTCTACCTGCGCCAGGTGCTCGGATCCGTCGACTGCACGGGAGGCAGCGACCTGGCCGACTTCCTCCAGGGGTACCTGAACTACCAGGTCGAGCACCACCTCTGGCCCGACCTGCCGATGACCGCCTACCGCGCCGCGCAGCCGCGCGTCGAGGCGGTCTGCAAGCAGCACGGCGTCCCCTACGTGCGCGAGAGCGCGTGGAAGCGCTTCGCCAAGCTCGTCGACATCATGGTCGGCGACACCTCGATGCGGCGCGGCCTGCCGCCCCTCGCCGATCGCACGGTCGCCGCGGCGCCCGCGACGGCCTGAACGCCGCTCCCGTCAGCGCTGGCCGATCGCGGCGGCCAGCTGCGCGCGGGCCGAGGCGAGGTCGTACTCGGCCTTGACGACCTGCGCCGCCGCGCTCGTGTGCGCCGTCTGCGCGTCGCCGAGCTCGATCACGTTGCCCACGCCGGCCTCGTAGCGGCCCTCGGCGAGGCGCAGGCGCTCGCGCGCGTTGGTGAGCACGTCGCCCCCGGCGCGGATCGTGGCCTTCGCGGCCCGCACCGCGAGGCGCGCCTGCTCGAGGTCGAGCCGGATCGACAGCAGCAAGGCCTCGCGCTGGAGCTTCACGTCGCGCAGCGTGGCGGAGGCCTCGCGCACCTGCGCCATCGTCGACAGCCCCTGGAAGACCGGCCACGACAGCGTGACGGCCGCGTTCCAGTTCGGCGCGAGCGCGGTGAGGTCGGTGCCGCCGAGCGTCGCGCCGGTCGACGCCGCGAGCGTCGGGCCGTAGCCGCCCTTCGCCGCGCCGAGCGTGAGCTCCTGCGCCTGCTCCTGGCGCGCGAGGGCCCGAAGCTCTGGCCTACCGCCCATCGCGCGCGCCATCAGCCCGTCGGTGAGGCCGTCCTCGCCCTCGACGGGCGGCGCCTGCTCGTCGGCGACCTCGAACGGCGCGGGGTCGGTCGACCCCATCGCCTGCGAGAGCTGCGCCTTCGCGATCTCGTAGCCGTTCTCGGCGGTGATCCGCGCGAGCTCCGCGTTCGCGCGGTCGGTCCGCGCCTGCGCCAGGTCGATCTCGGGGCGCGTGCCGACCTCGACGAACGCCTGGATCTGCGCGAGGTGCCGGTCCTGGTTCGCGAGCGCGTCGAGGGCGACGCCGACCAGCGATCGCTGCGCCCGCGCGGCGAAGTAGGTCGCGCGCACGGCGAGCAGCGCCTGCAGGCGCGCCGACGCTTCGTTCTCGCGCTGCACGTCGACGCCGGCCTTCGCGGCGCGCCAGCGGCCGCTCGCCTGCCCGAAGTCGTAGAGGGTCTGCGTGACATTCAGGCCGAACGCGAACGTGCCGTACGTGTCGAACGTCGCGGCCTTCTGCTGCACGGCCGCGACGCCGGGGCGCGCGTACGAGTTGCCCGTCTGCCGCGTGTAGCCCGTGCTCGCGGTCGCCTGCGGCAAGAGCGGCGCGCGGGCCAGGTCTGCGCGGGCCTCGGCGACCTCGACCGCCACGCCGGCGCGACGCAGCGCCGGCTGCTGGGCCTCGGCCGATCGGATGGCCTGATCGAGGGTGATCACGCGCCCGGCCCGGGGCGGATTCGCCGCGCCGGCCGCGGGCAGGGGAGGCGTCGAGGCGACGGGAGCCGAGGGCGCGGGCGCGATCGGCGCCGCGGCGGCGACCTGCAGCGCGACGGTGGTCAGGGCGACGAAGAGGCCAGCCATCACTCGTACCGGAGCGCTTCGATCGGATCGAGGCGCGACGCCTTCCGCGCCGGATAGAGGCCGAAGACCACGCCGACCAGCGCGCTGAAGCCGACGGCGACCACGATGACGTCCGGCCGCACGAGCGTCGGCCAGCCGAAGCGCGCCGCCAGGCGGTTCGCGGTGAAGAGCCCGATGAGCACGCCGAGCAGCCCGCCGGCGACCGAGAGCGTGAGCGCCTCGACGAGGAACTGCGCGAGGATGTTGCCGGGCTTCGCGCCGACCGCCATCCGCAGGCCGATCTCGCGCGTCCGCTCGGTGACGCTGACGAGCATGATGTTCATGATGCCGATGCCGCCGACGAGCAGCGAGACGGCGGCGATGCTCGCGAGCAGCGTGGTCAGGGTCTTGGTGCCCTCCTGCTGCGCGCTCGCCATCTCGGTCATGTTGCGGATCGAGAAATCGTCGTCTTGCCCGGGCTGGATGCGGTGCCGGTCGCGCAGCAGCGAGGTCACCTGCTTCTGCGCGCGCGCCGTGGACTCCGCGGAGGTCGATCCGATGAAGATGCTCCCCGACAGGTACTTCTTCAGGCCGCCCTGGATCTTGGCCTGGAACGTCGACGCCGGCACGATCACCACGTCGTCGTAGTCCTGCCCGGTGGGCGATTGCCCCTTCTTCGCGAGCACGCCGACGACCTCGAAGGGCACGTTCTTGATGCGGACGACCTGACCGACCGGGTCCGAGCTCGCCCCGAAGAGCTTGCCCGCGACCGTCTGGCCGAGGAGCGCGACCTTGGTGCCGCCGTCCTGGTCCGAGGAGCGGAAGAGCGCGCCGCGCACGGCGGTCCAGCTGCGGATCTCGAAGTACTCGGGCGTCGTGCCCGTCACGCTGGTCGTCCAGTTCTGCTCGTCGGACAGCACCTGCGCGTTCGACCGCAGCGCCGGCGCCGCGCGGCGCACGGTGGGGATCTCGGTCTGGATCGCGCGGAGATCGTCCCACGTCAGCGTCGGCATCGACCCGAAGCCGCCCTGCGCGCCGCCCGCCGTGGTCGACCCGGGCAGGAGGATGAGCAGGTTCGACCCCATCGACGCGAACGCGGCCTCCACGGTCGCCTTCGCGCCCTCGCCGATGGCCACCATGGCGATCACGGCGCCGACGCCGATCACGATGCCGAGCGTCGTGAGAAACGATCGCATCTTGTTTCGCACGAGCGCGCGCACGGCCACGCGGAACGTCTGCAGCGGGTTCACGGCGCGACCTCCTTCGCGGGCGCGGGCGCGGGCGCGGGCGCGATGGCCGCGCGAGCCTCCTGGCGGACATCGCTCTGCACCTCGCCGTCGCGCATGACGAGGACGCGCGAGGCGTAGGCGGCGATGTCCGGCTCGTGCGTGACGAGCACGACCGTGATGCCCGAGGCGCCGAGCTCCTGGAAGAGCGCCATGACCTCGACGCTCGTCTTCGAGTCGAGGTTGCCGGTCGGCTCGTCGGCGAGGATGAGCTTCGGGCGGCTCACGAGGGCGCGCGCGATCGCGACGCGCTGCTGCTGGCCGCCGGACATCTGGTTCGGGTGGTGGTCGAGCCGCGTGCCGAGGCCGACCCGCTCGAGGGCGAGCTTCGCGCGCTCGTGCCGCTCGCGCGTGCCGACGCCCGCGTAGAGCAGCGGCAGCTCGACGTTCTCGAGCGCCGACGTGCGCGTCAGCAGGTTGAAGTTCTGGAACACGAAGCCCAGCGTGCGGTTTCTGATCTCGGCCAGCTCGGAGCGATCGAGCGTCGAGACCTCCTGGCCGGCGAGGACGTAGCGGCCGGCCGTGGGGCGATCGAGGCAGCCGATGATGTTCATCAGCGTCGACTTGCCCGACCCCGACGATCCCATGATCGCGACGAAGTCGCCCTCGTCGATCGTGAGCGTCACCCCGCGCAGCGCGTGGACCTCGACGTCGCCCATCACGTAGACCTTCGTGACGGCCTCGATCGCGAGGATCGGCGCGCCCGCCATCAGAACACCCGCCGCATGCCGCCGCCCGCGGGCGCCGCGCCGGGGGGAGCGCCGGGCGTCGCCTTCTGCGCGTCGGCCGAGACGATGGCGTCCGTGACGACGACGTCGCCCTCCTTCACCTCGCCCTCGAGCAGCTCGGTGACCGTGCCGTCGGAGAGGCCGATTCTCACGCGCACCGGGCTCGGCAGCTCGCCGCGCAGCACCCAGACCGTGCGCCGATCCGTCGGGCCGCGATCGCCCCCGCGGCGCCCCGATCCGCCGCGACGACCACCGCCCTCGGGTCGCCCGCTGCCGTCGGGGCCCGGCGCGGCGGCGGTCGCCCCGGCC
>CAIVJW010000252.1 GCA_903906315.1 uncultured delta proteobacterium
ACCACGACCACGACGGCGGGCGGCGGCGCCGGCGGCTCGACCTTCGTGCCCGCCCCCATCCCCGACGTCCCCGACGCGCTGCCCCCGCCCTGCCCCGCGGCCGAGGGCGCGCAGGACTACTTCGAGTTCCTCGACGACCTCTGCCAGAAGAAGCGCCTCCCCGCCGTCGAGGACCGCGCCTTCGCCTGCCCCACCGCCGACCCGAGCCCGACCATCGAGCTCGCCGACGGCACGAAGGTCGACTACGCGCCGGCCGGCGCCCCGATCGTCGTCGACGCGAGCGCGCTCGTCGGCGTCGTGCCCGACGCGATGCGCGTGGCCGTCATCCTGATCCGGCGCGTCGGCGGCGTCCCTCACTACCGCTACCTGTCGAACGGCACGCACGACGAGGCGATCCAGCCCTGGAGCACCTCGAAGTTCCTCGCCGCCGCCAACGCGGCGGCGACGATCCGGATCAAGAGCCAGTACGCCGTCGGCCTCGGCGCGTCCGTCGACGGCGTCGAGCTCGGCGACCTCGTCACGAGCCTCGTCGACTACGACGACGCGCCCTACTCGTCGAACTCCATCGGCCGCTACTTCCACGACGTCGGCGGCCGCGCGAAGGCCAACGACCTCATCCACGGCGCGTGGCTCGGCCGACCCGCGGCCGAGACGTTCGGCGGCAACTACGGCGCCGCGGCGCCGCCGCTCGGCCACACGTTCGTCGACGGCGGGGCGAGCGTGACGATCACGCCGGACCAGACGGCGGGGCCGGCCAACCACCTGTCGATGTTCACGCTCGCCGAGGCGCTCAAGCGACTCGTCCTGCACCGCGAGGACGCGACGCTGCGGCTGCCGGGCATCCAGCAGAAGGACCTCGAGGTGCTCTTCTACGGCGCCGAGGCGTCCGCGAAGGGCCCGTTCGGGGGGATGAGCCGCGACACGGCGATCTACCTTCAATCGGCGCACGACCTCGACTACCTCGAGGCCCGGAGCCACGGACGGTGGCGCGTCTTCTCGAAGCTCGGGCTCGGCTCGCAGGGGCAGTTCCTCGACGTCGGCTACGGCTGCTTCCCCGTGCTCGACGACGCCGAGCAGCCCGTGCCCGGGTGGGGGCGCGAGCTCGTCATCGCCGCCGAGCTCGCGAGCGGCGGCGCGACGTGGGCCGATCGCGATCGGCAGCTCGCGACGGCGTACCGCGCGATCGTGAAGCGCGTCGTCGACGGGCGGCTCTGACCGGGGCCGGCCCGACCGCGGCGAGTGGTGGGGCGACGCGAGGCGGGGGGGGGCGCGGGATCGCGGCCGTGCCCGGCGCCACGGATACGGCTCCGTATTCGAGATTGATATCGAACATACGCGGGCGTATCGATCGAGCATGGCTCGCAAGAAGACCCCTCGCGCCGAGTCCGCCCGGGAGACGCGCGACGCGCTCGTCGCCGCCGCGATGGCCGCGTTCGCGGAGGAGGGCCTCGACGCGCCGAGCCTCGACTCGATCTGCGAGCGCGCGGGCTACACGCGCGGCGCGTTCTACGTGCACTTCCACGACCGGGACGAGCTCATCGGCGCCGTGATGGACAGCCTCACGGCGGGCTTCCTCGAGACCGTGCTGCCCGCCTCCGACGGCCCGGGCGACCTCGCCGACATCGTGACGCGGTTCGCGATCGCCGTCGCGCGCGGCGCCTACCCCATCCGCAGCAGCGTGCGCCTGCACCACGTCCTCGACGCGTGCGCGCGGTCCGCGACCGTGCGCGAGCGCCGCAGCGCGCTCCTGCGCGGCGCGATGGAGCGCATCGCGGCCGCCACGCGCGAGAGCCAGCGCGTCGGCGCGGTGCGCGGCGACGTGGAGGCGAGCCAGGTCGCGACGCTCCTGCTCTCGATCGTGATGGGCATCGAGGTGCTGATCGACGTCGGCGTGCCCATCGGCGCGACCGCGGCCGCCGGCGCCGTGCTCGACCTGCTGCGGCCGCCCGCGCCGCCCTCGCCGAGCGAGGCCCCGC
>CAIVJW010000253.1 GCA_903906315.1 uncultured delta proteobacterium
GCGGCGCGCGCGGGCGAGGCCGGCGACGCGCGCGTGCTCGACCTGGCGGTCGGCCGTCCAGCGGTCGTGCGCGGCGGCGTTCGCGGCGTGGGCGCGCGCGCGATCGTCCTCGAGGCCCGCGAGGCGCGGAGCGAGCAAGACGAGGTCGTTGTCGCGCGACCAGGCGATGGATCGGTAGACCGGGCCGAGCGCCACGAGCGCGCCCTCGAGCTCGTCGCCGATCCCCGTGGCGTGTTCGAGCGCGACCTCACGGCCCACCGACCACCCGATCGAGAGGGGCGCCCAATCGGCGGTCGCGCGGCCGATCAGCTCGGCGATGGCCTCCGCGGTCGCCTCGCGCACTGGCACCCGCGCGTCGCCCACCGCGAGCCGGAGCTCGTCGGGGAGCGCCGCGAGCACCGCGCGCGCGTCGCCGTCCGACGACGCGAGCAGCGCGCGCAGGTTGCCGACGTCGGCGAACGCCTCCGGGTGCACGCCGAGCGACACCTCGACCCCGCGCGCGTCGAGCCGCAGCCCGACCCACACGTGCCGGGTGGGCGGGATCGAGGGCTCCATCGCCTCGACGAGCGGCCGTCCGGCGAGCCGCTCGAGCTCGTCGCGCTCGGCGACGTGGCGCGTGAAGAAGACCCACTGCGCCTCGACGCGGTGGCCGTTGCGCGGCCCGGGGTGCTCGTCGGACGCCTCGAGGTCGACCCGCAGGCCGAGCGCCGCGAGCCGCGGCTGGAGCGCGCGCGCCCAGGCGATCGCGCGCTGCTTGACCTCGAGGCGTGGTCGCGAAAACGCCTTGGATCCGCCGCGTTCCGGGAGGTACGCGTCGAAATCCTGAGCGGTGAGGAGGAGCGGCACGGAGGTCATGGGCGGCGACGCGGGCGGAGGTGGCCACGCCGAGGCGCGCCGGGGGGGCGGAGTTATGGCACACGGGCGGGGGGCGGGGCGGGGAGATTCGGGGCGCGGGGGGTGGGCGCCGCCCCCCTCGCGTCACTGCCCGGCGTCGGGAGCCTGGTTCTCCTCGATCACCGCCACCTGCGCGCCGGCGTCCGCACCGCCGCGCTCGGCGCCCGCGAGGCTCGCGCGCACGTCCCGGAGCTCGGCCTCGATCGCGCGCGTGGCGGGCGATCGCGCCGTGCCCTCGAGCCCGGCGAGCAAGCGCTCGATGCGCGCCTGCGCGGTCTGCACGTCGAGCGCGCGCCGCTCGGCGAGCTCACGGCTGCTGCGCTCGCCGAGCAGCGCGGCGAAGGTCTTCGCCTCCTCGGTCTCGACCGCGCGCACGTAAGCGTACCCGCCGCCGCCAACCGTGCCGACGACGCCCGCCGCGATCGCGATCACGGCCAGGCGACCGCGGGCCGCGGCGCGGCGGCTCGCGGCGAGGAAGCGGCGCCCCCCGTCCGACACGCGGACCTGACCGCGGTCGCGCAGCTGCTCGCCGAGCCCGAGCATGCCGCGCCGCCAGAGCGCGACGCGATCGCGTTTCGAGGCCCAGATCCCGGCGTCGCGCTCGAGCTCGTCGGCGAGCACGCGGTCCTCGCGCGCCTCGGCAACCCAGCGGCGCAGGCGCGCCCACTGCGAGATCAGCGTCTCGTGGGCGAGCGTGATGCCCTCCGGCGTGCGGACGACCAGGCGCGCGCGCTCGAGGGCGCCGACGAGCTCGCGCCCGGCGGGGCCCGCGACGACCGCGACCTCGTCGAGCGGCAGGCTCGCGCGCGTGCCCTCGGGCGTCGTGAGCGCGAGCAAGAGAGCGTGCGCGCCGTGCTCGGCGCTCGGGTGGCTGCGGAACAGCTCGGCGAGCGTCCGCTCGGCGTGGCGATCGAGCGCGCCGGCGAGGCCGCCGGTCGCCGCGACGCCCTCGCGCGTGATGAGCTTGCGGGACACGTCGCGCATCAGCCAGATCTCGGTGAGCGCGAACTGGACGAGCGGCATGGCGCTCGCGGAGCCGGCGATCTCGGTGACGAGGTCGGCGCGCAGCGCGTCGTCGGCGAACGCGTAGCCGTAGGCGGCGAGAGCCTGGTCGAGGACGAACTCCCACGAGTGGTCCGTCATCGGCTCGACGAGGACGGCGCCGCGCAGAATGGCCTTGCCGAGCGAGCCTACCGCGAGGAGCGGGTCGAGGAGGTCGCGGCGCACGGTGACCAGCACGCGCACGCCGACGAGCGGCAGCGAGGCGAGGCGCGCGAGCAGGGCCTCGACGAAGGCGCGGCCGGGCCCCTGAGCGACCGTCGCGATCTCCTCGAGCTGGTCGAAGCAGATCACGAGGCCGCGGTCCTCGGCGTGGACGCGATCGGCGAGCGCGCGCACGAGGTCGTCGACCTCGAGATCGGCCGCGCGCGGGATGAAGGGCGCGAGCGCGGCGACGAGCGAAGCCCGCGGGTCGCGCCCCGGCTCGGCGACGACGGAGTCCCAGCGCTTGGGCCACCCCGTGAGCGCGCCCTCCTCGACCGCGGGGAGGACGCCGGCGCGCGCGAGGCTGCTCTTGCCGCTGCCGGACGGGCCCACGAGCGCGACGAGCCCGGCACCGCGCAGCGCCTCGAGGACGGCCGCGACCTCGGTCGTGCGGCCGAAGTAGACGTGTCGGTCGCGAGCGTCGTAGCGCCCGAGGCCGCGGAACGGGCCTACCGACTCGGGGGGGAGCGACCGGCGCGTGCCCGAGAGCTCCGCCCGCGCCTGCTCGAGCAGGACGCTCACGCGCTCGGTGGAGGCCGGGCGGTCAGCGCGGCGAGCGGCGAGCAGGGCGTCGACCACGCGCGCGAGCGCGGGCGGCGCGCCGGGCAGCAGGTCGAGCAGCGGCGGGGCGGGCGAGCGGCCGTCGAGCACGTCGAGGCGGAGCGGCATGCCGCGCTTCGCGGCCACGGCCGCGGGCACCTTGCCCGTGAGGCACTCGAAGAGCGTCGCGCCGAGAGCGTAGAGATCGCTCGCCGCGTCGGGAACGATCCCCCCGCGGAGGCACTCCGGATCGACGTAGCCGGGCGTGCCGAACCAGGGCAAGGACGACGCCCCCGAGGGCTCGGCGGGCGTGATCGAGGTGGACGCGAGCGGGTCGGGCGGAGGCGGGATCGTGCTCGGGGTGTCGCCCGGCTCGCGGTGCGCGGCGATCCCGAAATCGATCAACTTGAAGCCGCCGGCGGCCTCGATCACGTTCGCGGGCTTCACGTCGCGGTGCACGAGGCCGGCCCGGTGGACCGCGCCGAGCGCCGAGGCGACCGCGAGGCCGAGCGCGACCGCGTCCGCCGGGTCGAGGTGGCCGTCCCGCACGAGCCGCTCGTGCACCGGCGTGCCGGCGACGTGCTCCATCGCGAGCCCCATGACGCCCGCGGGCTCGTCGATCGACAGGGCGTAGAAGCGCACGACGTTCGGATGCTCGACCCGGCAGAGCGCGCGCGCCTCGTCCAGGATCCGGCTCTGGGCCCGGCTCGTCCCGAGCTCGTCGAGGCCAAAGAGCTTCACGGCGGCGGTCCGGACCTCGGTGCCGCCGTACACCTCGCGGGCGAGCCAGACCGGCGCGAATCCGCCCCGGCCGAGCTGGCGCACCAGGACGAAAGGACCGAGCCGACGCTCGGGATCCGGCCGAGCGAGCAGGCGCTGGAGTGCGAGCTGTCCGGCCACGAGGAGCTGGATGGTACTCCGAGCGCCGGAGCCAATGCGACGTTTGGTTAGGTAGCGCCGCAGGCGCCCCCACCTCCGGCCGGCGGGACCGTCAGGACGTCGCGGGGTGCCCCGGACCGAGCGTGAGCTCGCACGACAGCTCGTGATCGAAATCGCCGCCGCCGGCGAGGATCGAGGCCCGAACCGGCCGGCCCGTCGCGCAGCTGGCGGTCTCCTCGATCACGCCGATCACCCACTGGCGAAGCGCCTGCGACGCGGCGTCGAGCTCGGCGATGTGCACCGTGACCCCCCCGCCGCCCGCGGCGACGACCCGCCACGATCCGAAGCTGAAGAGGCGCTGCCACACGGAGACGCCGCGGCGCACGGCGGCCCCGAGGTCCGGCGAAGGCCGGAGGGCCGCGCGGAGGAAGCCGTGGAGCTCTCCAGCCACCGCGTCGCGGCCGAGGTCGCGCCAGCGCGCGCGGTCGGCGACGAGCGCGAGGGAGGCGAGCTCGAGGTACGCGTCGAGGGTCTCGAGCTCGTACGACACGAGCGCGTTGATGGCGCCCGCGCGGATGTCCTCGGCGTGCTTGCCGGTGAGCCTCGCGAGCGCGGCGTCGCGCGGAGCCTGACCGTAGGCGACCGTCAGCGCCCGATCGACACCCCGTAGCACCGGGCCTCGGACGGAGAAGCGCCCCTCGAGGTGCGCGGGCATGCGCCGCGGCGCAGGTGCCTCGGTCAGCGCGGCCGCGTCCGGGGCGAGCGACCGCGCGGCAGGTGACACGGCGACCGCGGAGACGGCGGTGCCGGAGCGGGGAGGCTGCGAGCCGCCCGATCCGGCGTCGGAGCGCGCCCGAGCGCCCGCGAGCGCCGTCGACATCGCGCCGTGCGCGGGCCGGGTGGGCTCGAGGCCGGAGCGCGCCTCCGCCTCGGCGGCCGCGAGCCCGGCGTCCGACGTCGGGGCGACGGAGCTGACCTGCGCCTCGCCGGTGAGGTCGAGCCCGCGCCGACCCTCGGGATCGAGGAGCCTCGCGAGCGCTGCGGCGCGCTGCGGCTCGGGCACGACGGGGGCGAGCTCGCGCGCGACCTCGCCCGCGGTCTGGAAGCGCGCGTCGGGCTCCTTCTCGAGCAGGCGGTGCACCACGGACTCGACGCGTGAATCGACGTGCACGCCGGCGGAAGCGAGCGTCGGGGCCTCGCCGTGGACGACCTTGAACGCCGTCGCTACGGCCGTGGGCGCGCGGAACGGGGGCGCGCCCGTGAGCAGCTCGTAGAGCAGCACGCCGACCGCGAACAGGTCGCTGCGCCCGTCGAGCGGCCGGTCGCCGGTCGCCTGCTCGGGCGACAGGTAGTCCGGCGTGCCGAAGACGATGCCCGTCCGGGTGCGCGGCGACGACGTCGCCTGCCCGCCCAGCACCTTCGCGATGCCGAAGTCGAGCAGCCGCACGATCGCGCGGCGGTTCGGCGCATCGACGGCGACGAAGACGTTCTCGGGCTTGAGGTCCCGGTGGATGATGCCGGCGCGGTGCGCCGCGTCGAGCGCCTCGAGCACGGGGAGGATCGTGGCCATTGCGGCCTCGACGCGCAGCCGCCCGAGGCGCGCGAGCAGCTGCCCGGTCGACTCGCCCTCGAGCAGGTCCATCACGATGTACGGGCCGAGCTCGCTCATCCCCGCGTCGAGCACGTCGACCACGTTGGGGTGGCGGATCCGGTTGATCGCCCTCGCCTCCTGAAAGAAGCGCTTTGCGAGCTCCTCGTTCTCGACCAGCTCGGGGTGCAGGAGCTTGATCGCCACCTCGCGGCCCGCCAGGACGTTCACCGCACGGTAGACGTCGCCCATGCCACCGCCGCCGATCCGCTCGTGCAGGCGGTACTTCTGGTCGAGGAGCTGGCCTGGAGACGTTCGCGTCGACATGGGCGCGTGGGCAGGAGGAGGGCTGCGCCACGGGGGGCTCCCCTCGGTCGGCCTCCGCGCTTCGCTCGCTGGATCGTCCTACGTTCCAGGTGCGAAATCAACCCGGTCAGAGAGAGAGCGCTCACCCCTCGAGGTGCGAAATCGCACGACGACAGGCCCCCCGGGGGCGCGCGCCGCGAACCCGGCGTCAGCCCGCCGATCCGACCGCGGGCGGCCGACGTCGAGCAGCGAGCCGCTCCCGGATCACGCACGCCCCGTGGTAGGAAATGGGCAGCACGATCAGCGTCAGGAGCGCCGCCGAGATCGTGCCGCCGACGACGACGAGCGCGATCGGGCGCTGGGTCTCGCTGCCGATCGCGTGCGACAGGGCCGCGGGCAGGAGGCCGAGCGACGCGAGCAGGGCCGTGATGAGGACGGCGCGCAGGCGGTCGATCGTGCCCTCGATCACGGCGTCGCGCAGCGGGTCGCCCGCGTCGATGCGCCGGCGGATGGACGCGACGACGAGCACGCCGTTGAGCACGGCCTGACCGAGGAGCGCGATGAAGCCGACCGCCGCGGCCACCGAGAGCGGCATGTGCGCGACGGCGAGCGCGAGCACGCCGCCGATGAGCGCGAGGGGCACGTTGAGGAGGATCATCGCAGCGTCGAAGACCGACGAGAACGCCGAGAAGAGCAGCAAGAACGTGACGAGCAGGGCGAGCGGGATCACGAGGCGGAGGCGGGCCATCGCGCGCTGCTGGTTCTCGAACTCGCCGCCCCACGTGAGCTGGTAGCCCGGGGGCAGCGGCGCCGCGGCGGCGACCTTCTCGCGCGCCTCCGCGACGAAGGAGCCGAGGTCGCGGGCCCGCACGTTCATGCGAATGCCGATGTAGCGGCGCCCGTTCTCCCGGGTGATCGCCGCGCGGCCGGTGCCCATCGACACGTCGGCGATCGCCGACAGCGGGACGAGCGCGCCGCTCTTGATCGGGAGCATCACGTTGCGGATCGCGCCCACGTCCTCGCGCGTCGCGACCGGCAAGCGCACGGTCACGTCGAAGCGCCGCTCGCCCTCCCAGAGCTCGCTGGCGACGTGGCCGCCCATCGCGGTCTCGACGTAGTCCTGGACGTCGTCGAGATCGAGATCGAAGCGGGCGAGCGCGCGGCGGTCGAGCTTGACCGCGAGCTGGGGCGACTGGCCGGACTTCACGATGCCGACGTCGGCCGCGCCGGGCACCGTCTGGATCGCGTCGAGCGCGGCCTCCGCGGTGCGCTGGAGCGTCTCGAGATCGTCGCCGTAGATCTTCACCGCGACCTGGCCGAACTGGCCCGAGATGTTCTCGGCGACGTTGTCGCGGATCGGCTGCGAGAAGTTGTACTCGAGGCCGGGGATCTCGCGGAGGTTCTGCGTCATCTCGGCGATGAGGTCGTCGAGCGTGGGCTTGTCCTTGCGCCACTGGTCCGGGGGCGCGAGCTTGACGAAGACCTCGAGGTTGCTCGGCAAGGTCGGGTCGGTGCCGTCCTCCGGGCGGCCGAGCTGCGTGAGCTGCGCCGCGACCTCGGGCGTGCGCGCGAGCAGCTGCTTGATCCGCGGCGTGAGCAGGCGCCCGCGCGTGAGCGACATGTTGCCAGGCAGCGCGAACGTCACGTAGAGCGCGCCCTCGTTCAGCTCGGGCAGGAACTCGGACCCGAGCCGCGGCGCGAGCGTGACGGCCGCGGCGAGGGCGCCGAGCGCGAGGACGAGGACCGGCGCGCGGTGGACCATCGCGAAGCGCAGCGACGGCTCGTAGATGCGGCGCGCCCACACGAGCAGCGGCGAGTCGCGCTGCACGCGCGGGCGACGCAGCGCGATGGCCGTGAGCACCGGGACGAGCGTGAAGCTCACGAGCAGGGCGCCGACGAGCGCGCTCGCGACGGTGTTCGCGAGCGGCGAGAAGATGCGCCCCTCGACGCGCTGGAGCGAGAAGATCGGCAGGTAGGCCGCGATGATGATGAGCAGCGAGTAGAGCGTGGGGCGCGCGACCTCGCGGGCGGCGCGGAAGACGCGCTCGGCTATCGGCAGGCCGGCGTCGGCGTCCGGGCCGTCGCAGTCCTCGTGGTCGATGCCGCCCTCGCGAGGCGAGAGGCGGTGAAACAGGTGCTCGACGAGGATGACCGCGCCGTCGACGATGATGCCGAAGTCGACGGCCCCCATCGAGAGGAGGTTGGCCGACATGCCGCGCGCGTAGAGGTAGAGGAAGCTCGCCGCGAGCGAGAGCGGGATGGTGACGGCGACGATGAGCGACGCGCGCACGCTGCGCATGAACGCGTAGAGCACCAGCGTGACGAGCAGCGCGCCCTCGGCGAGGTTCTTGAAGACCGTGCGCAGCGTGGTGCCGACGAGCTCGGACCGGTCGTAGAACGCCTTCAGGCGCACGCCCTTCGGCAGGACGTGCTCGTCGAGCTCGATCAGGCGCTCGCGCAGCCCCTCGAGGACGCGCGTCGGGTTCTCCCCGCGCCGCATGAGCACGATGCCCTCGACGGCGTCCTCGTCGCCGTCGCGCGTGACGATGCCCTGCCGCGGCGCGTAGCCCTCGCGCACCATCGCGACGTCGCCGACGGTGACGGGCACCTCGTCGTGAAAGGCGACGCGGACCTGCTCGATGTCGGCCAGCGATTCGAAGATGCCGAGGCTGCGGATGACGAACATCTCGGAGCCGCGCTCGACGTAGCCGCCCGTCGCGTTGCTGCTGGCGCGCTTCAGCGCGGAGAAGACGTCCGTGAGCGAGACGCCGAGCGCCGCCATGCGCGCCGGGTTCGGCTCGACGTGGACCTCGCGCACGAGGCCGCCGTACGAGACGACGTCCGCAACGCCGGCGACCTGGAGCAGCTGCGGCCGCACGACCCAGTCCTGAAGGGTCCGCAGCGTCATCGGGTCGGCGCCGGCGCCTTCGAGCGTGTAGCGGTACACCTCGCCGATCGGCGTCGCCATCGGCCCGAGGTTGGGCCGCACGCCCTCGGGCAGCTCGGCCTGCCCGATGCGCTCGGTGACCTGGTGGCGCGCGGCGATGCCCTCGGTGCCGTCGCCGAAGGTGAGCGTCACGAGCGACAGGCCGAAGATCGAGATGCTCCGCAGCCGGAACAGGCCCGGCGTGCCGTTCAGCGCGCGCTCGAGGGGCAGCGACACGCGCCGCTCGACCTCCTCGGTCGGCTGCCCCGGGAAGAGCGTGATGACCTGGACCTGCGTGTCGGTCGGGTCGGGGAACGCCTCGATCGTGAGGTTTGCGTAGGCGTAGTAGCCCGCGCCAGCGAGCACGAACGCGAGCACGAACGCCGCGAGCGGGTTCCTCAGCGAGTACTGGAGCAGCTTGTCGAGCACCGCCTCCGTCTCTATCACCACCGCGGCCCGCGCCGTGGCACGCAGGCCACAACGGGGCAACGCGCCACAGTGGAGGCGCGCCGCGCGGCCGACGGGCGGCCCCGACTACGGCGCAGCCGGCCCGCGCAACGCGGCCAGGCGGGCGGCGATCTCGGCGAAGCCGGCGCCCGCCTCGCGCGACGCGACGAAGCGCGGCGGCACGGTGAGGCGCGCCAGGTGCGCCCGCACGTTGGCGACCCCGAACGTCGTGTCGAACGCGGCGAACGCGGCGGCGTCGTTGCCGCTGTCGCCCACGAATGCGTGGACGAGCCGCGCGCGCGCGGGGTCGTCGCCGAACAGGCGGCCGATCACGCGCAGCGCGCCGGACGCCTTGTCGTCGGCCTCGTGCGTGAGGTGCAGGTGGACGGCGGAGGCGAACGTCCGCACCCCGCGCGCGCGCGCCTCGGCGCGGATCGCGGCCACCTCGGCCGGCGGGACGCGGCGGTGCTCGCCGATGTCGAGCGTCACGTCGGTGAAGCGCGCGTGGTTGTCGTCCGCGAGCGCGGTGGCGGGGAAGCGCGCGCAGAGCTCGTCTGCGAGGGCGGCGAGGGGCGCGCGGCGGGCGCGGGCGGCCTCGACCTCGACGGCCAGGTCGGCCGTGCCCGACGCGCCGATCGCCACGAGCCGCCGCGGCCCGGACGCCGACGGGTCGACCGCGAACGCGAACGCCCCGTTCTCGGCCACGACGGCGTCGAGGGGCCACTGGCGCGCGAGGACCTCGCCCCAGCCCGCGGGGCGCCCGGTGCAGGCGAGGAGGCGCAAGCCCGACTCGCGCAGGCGAAACAGCGCCGAGTACGCGGGCTCGCCGAGCACCCCGTGGTCGAGCACGGTGTCGTCGAGGTCGAACACCAGGCCCGCGAGGCGGCGCGCCTCGTCCGCGCCGAGCTCGGCGAGCGGCCGCAGCCTGCCGCGGATCACAGGAGATCGACCCGCACGACGACGCTCTTGAGGTAGAGCCCGCCGGGGAATGCGGCCGGCACGGGGTGGTCCGCGCCCTGGAAGTGCCGGTCGAACACGGTCGCGCGCAGGCGCGAGTCGCGGGCGCCGAGCGCGACGGCGCGCGTGAGGTCGTCGAGGCTCACGGCGCTCGAGCACGAGCTCATCACGAAGATGCCGCCCGGCTTGACCGCGCGGCAGCCCGCCGCGGCGAACCGCTTGTACGCGCCGAGCGCGCCATCCTTGGCCGCGCGCGACGGCGCGAGCTTGGGCGGGTCGCAGAGCACGAGGTCGTAGCCGCCCTCGTTCGACGCGCGCTCGAGCACTTTGCGCGCGTCCGCCCGCTCGAAGTGCACGCGGTTTCCGAGGCCGTTCAGGCGCGCGCACGAAGCGCCGATCTCGATCGCGATCGCGCTCTCGTCGACGGCGAGGACCTCGGTCGCGCCGCCCCGCGCCGCGGCCATCGCGAACGATCCGATGAAGCTGAACGTGTCGAGCACGCGCCGCCCGTGCGACAGCTGCTCGACGCGCGCACGAAGCGGCCGCTGATCGAGGTAGAAGCCCGTCTTCTGGCCGATCGCGATCGGCACCTCGTAGCGCAGCCCGCGCTCGGAGAAGCGCAGCACCTCGACGCTCGCGTCGCCCCGCACGATGCCCGACCCCGGCTCGAAGCCCTCGCGGCGCGCCTGCTCGGCGGGCGTGCGGTCGACGATCGCGCGCGGCTTGAGCAGGCTGCCGATCGCGTCGAAGATCACCCCCTCGCGTCGCTTGACGCCCACGGTGTTGAGCTGCACCGCGACCACGTCGCCGAAGACGTCGACGACGAGCCCGGGCAGGTCGTCGCCCTCGGCGTGCACCAGGCGGTAGGCGTCCGTCTCGTGGCCGGGCGCGCGGCTCGGCAGGCCGAGCTCGCGCCGGTGAACGAGCGCCCGCTCGATGCGCCGCCGGAAGAGGGCGCCGTCGATCGGGGTCGTGTCGTCGCGCGTGTACATTCGCACGGGGATCGCGGAGGTCGGCGTGTAGAGCCCGCGCCCGAGCACCGTGCCGCGCGGGTCGAGGACGGTGACCTCGTCGCCGGCGATCGCGCCGCCCTCGATCCGCTCGATGGCCTGGGCGAAGACCCACGGGTGGCCGGACCAAACGGGACGTACGTGGCCGGGCTTGAGGGTGACCTGCGGCATAGCGCCCCGGGTGGTAGTTCTCCCGCGCCGGCGAAGCCAGCGCCGCGACGGGAGAGCGCCCCGCACCGCGAGGATCGCGGCCGCTCCCCACCCCGGCACGCGACGCCGACGCCGCACGACGATTGCGCGAGGCCGATCGACGGGGGAAGCTGTGAACCATCGATCACAGCCGGTCGTGGCGACCGATGCACGTCGAGCCTCCGAACGGCCGCGATCCGGCGAGTGTGACCGATGGCATCCGGGTTGCTAACCTTGGGCGGCGGCGAACGAGGAGCCTTCCCATGCGACGTTGCTTGACCCTGGGCCTATTCGCGACGGTGCTGACCGCCCCGCTGTCGGCGCTCGCGCAACAGAACCCCAATTGCCCGCCCGGCGCGTGGTTCTGTGAGGAGACGCCGGTGGAGCGCGCCCCCGCGGCCGCCCCCGAGCGCCCCAAGACGCCGCCCGCCGAGGCCGACGACGAGCCGGGCGAGCCGCGCGCCGCCGAGCCGCGCAGCCCGGCCACCTCCCCGCCGCGCCGGCCTCCGATGTCCGCCCCCGGCACCGGGCCGGCGCGCCCGCCGCCCGTGGTCATCTACCAACCCGTGCCCAGCGCACCCCCGGCGCACGTCGTGATCGTCTCGCCGGGGCTCGTCCGGCCCGTGCCGCCCCCTCCCCCGCCGCCCCCCCCGCCGCGGTCGATCGCGCGGTCCGAGTGGGGCATCAACATGCGCGTCGAGGGGATCGCGCTCGGCCGCGCGAGCTCGAGCAGCGCCGGCATGGGCGGCCTCGGCCTCAGCTTGCGCTACCGCCCCGTGCCGGCGTTCGCGCTCGATCTCGGCGCCGACCTCGTCGGCGGCATCGACTACAACGGCTACCGCCGCCTCGAGACGCCGATCTCGCTGAGCGGCCTCGTCTACGTCAACCCGCGCAGCAAGGTGCAGTTCTACCTGACCGGCGGCGTGGACTGGTCGCACGCGCGCGTCACCTCCGACGGGGCCGCGCCCATGATGACCTACGGGGCGCGCGCCGACTCGACGGGGTACTCCAAGGACACCGTCGGCGACGGCTTCAAGGCCGACTACCACTACCTCGGCGGCCACGGCGGGCTCGGGCTCGAGTTCCGCCTCTCGCGCCACGTGGCGCTGAACCTGGACGGCCTCGGCTTCATGCGATCGCGCGTGGATCGGCAGGCCTCGAGCTCGCCCGAGTTCACCGACCCGGCGACGGGCAAGACCACGAACACCTCGGGCGGCGGCCTCTTCCGCTTCGGCCTCACGATCTGGTGGTAGGCGAGGTCGACGCCGCGGGCAGAGCCCCGCTCCCCGCTGGCGTCGAGCCGCCCCGCTCCGTGGGCCACCGGCTCGCCCGGGCGGCGGCGCCGGTCGCGATCGCCGCGATCGGCGGCGTCACGTTCGCGCTCGGCACGCCCCCGACCGACCTCTACCCGTGCCTCGTCCTCGGGCTCGCGGGCCTCGGCGCGTCGCTCGAGACCGCGCCGAACGCGGCGCGCGGCTTCGTTCGCGGCGCGGCCTGGGGCACCGCGGTCGGCCTCGTCGCCATCCGGTTCGTGCCGACCGTCGTCGCCCGGTTCACGCACCTCGGGGCGGTCGGTGGCCTCGCTGCGCACGTGCTGCTGACGGCGGCGCAGGGGATCCCCTGGGGCCTCGGCGCGGCCCTCGCCGTCACGCTCCGCCGCCGCGCGCACGCGCCGATCGAGGTCGCGCTCCCGACCGCGGTGCTGGTCGCGCTGCTGCTGCCGACGGTCTTCCCGTGGTCCCCGGCCGGCCTCGCGACCCCGTGGCCGGCCTTCGTGCAGCTCGCCGACCTCGTCGGGGAGCGCGGCGTATCGGCGATCTTCGCGGTGGTTGGCGCGGTCGTCGCGCGCGCGCTGGTCGCCCTCGCGCGCCCGGCCGACGCGCGCGTCCGCCTGCGGGCGGCCTCCGTGCCGCTCGGCGCGGCGGCCGCGATCCTCGCCGCCCTCGGGCTATGCGGGGCGGTCCGGATGCGCGCCGTCGAGCGGGACCGCGCGGCCCTGCCCACGGCGACGATCGGGCTGGTCGACGTCGCGGTCCCACCGCTCGAGCGCTGGGACCCGCGAAACCACGCCCCGATCCTCCGCGCCCTCCGCGCCGAGACCGCGCGCGCCGAGGCGCAGGGAGCCGAGCTGACGATCTGGCCCGAGGCCGCGTACCCGTACCCGATCGGCCGGGACACTCGGCACGTGCCGCCGAGAGGGCACCGCGCCCCGATCGGCGAGGGCGTGCGCGGGCCGCTGCTGATGGGGTTCATCACGGAGACGCCGCCCGTGGTCGTCGCGCCGGGCGTCGTCGAGCGCACGAGCTGGAACTCGGCCGCGATCGTGGCGCAGGACGGATCCCTGTCGCTGCCCTACGACAAGATCGAGCTGCTCTGGTTCGGCGAGACCGTGCCCGGGGGACAGACGTTCCCGTGGCTACGCCGCACGTTTCAGCGCAGCGGCGGGCTCGTGCCGGGCACCGGGCCGCGCGCGCTCGACCTCCCGCGCGACGGGGGCCCCGCGCTGCGCATGGCGGTGCTCAACTGCTACGAGGACACGCTGACGAGCGTCAGCCGAGGCCACGCGCGCGCGATCGGGCCGAACCTCCTCGTCAACGTCACCAACGACGCCTGGTTCGATGGCACGGCCGAGCCCGAGCTGCACGCGCGGCTCGCCGCGTTGCGCGCGGTCGAGCACCGCCTCGATCTCGTGCGCGCGGTAAACCGCGGGGTGGCGTCGTGGGTGAGCGCCAGCGGGCGCGTGATCGCCCGCTACGACGCGCCCACTCCCGGCGTGCTCATGGCCACCCCGGCGGTGCGCGAGCCGGCGTCCCCGACGCCGTACGCGCGCTTCGGCGACGTCCCCACCGCCCTGCTGCTCGCGCTCGCTTGCGCGGAGAGCCTGCGCCGGGGGCGTCGCCGCGAGGCGACTACAGGTCCTTCATCGCCTTGATCGGGAGCGCCTTCACGGAGCGCGACGCGGGCTTGCCCTTGATCGTCGTCGGCTCCTTCGTGAACGGGTTCACGCCCGGCCGGTCCTCGGTGGCCGGCTTGACCTTCGCCTTGAGCTTCACGAGCCCGGGCACCGTCACCTCGCCCGGACCGTCGGGACCGAGCTGCGTCTTCACGAGATCGGCGATCGCGTCGAGGACGCCAAGGACCGCCTTCTTGTCGAGCCCCGCGCCCTCGGCGACGCTCGCGATGAACTGCGTCTTGGTCAGCTTGCTCGCACCAGCCATCGAGTCCTCCTGCCGCGAATCGCGGCGGACGCCCCCGGAGGGGCCAAAGCCTCGCCCACTAGCGCCGCAAAGCCGGCCAGGGGCGTCGTTTCGTCCGGCCGCTCTTAACAAGCACCCCGGTGCCTCGCAAGGCCAAACCCGGTAAAAAGCCAGCGCGCACCGGGTGGATCGGCCGAAAGACCGCCGTTCGACAGCCGATTTCGTTCGCGGACGAATCCCGGGGCGCGCCCCCGGGCGAGGCCGGTCAGCCCCCCGGGACGGGCCGCCGCGCGGAGGCGACCGCCTCGAGCTTCCGGGTGAGGGCCGTCATCTCCTCCTCCTGCGCGTCGCTCTGGTGGTCGTAGCCGACGAGGTGGAGCAGCCCGTGGGCCAGGAGCATCGTCAGCTCGTCGAGGAGCGGGCGGCGCCGCTTGGCCGCCTGCCTGCGCGCCGTCTCGACCGACACGATCACGTCGCCGAGCAGCCCGCCCTCGGGCCGCACGGCCTCGCCTTCACCGAGCGGAAACGCGAGCACGTCCGTGGGCTTGTCCTTGTGCCTCCAGGTGCGGTTCAGCCCGTGAATCGTGGCGTCGTCGACGAGCGAGACCGACAGCTCGGTGCCCCCGAGCTCGAGGTGCGTGAGCATCTTCTCCGCGCGCCGCCGGACCACGGCCGACGACGCATCGGAGAACGGCCCGCCCTGCGTCGAGACCCGCACGACGACGGGCGCCGCCGCTGCGCGCTTCTTCGCCGACGCCTTCGCCGGCGCGCGCGTCTTCGCCGTCGCCTTCGCCGGCGCTCGCTTCGTCGCCGACGCCTTCACGGGAGCGCGCCGCTTGGCGGCGTTCACTGCGGGATCTTCTTCGCGTCCGCGAGGAACTGCTGCAAGCCGAGGTCGGTCAGCGGGTGCTTGAGCAGCTGCTTGATGACCTTGAGCGGGATCGTCGCGGCGTGCGATCCGATGAGCGCGGCCTGCACGAAGTGCACAGGGTGGCGCACGCTCGCCGTGAGGACCTGCGTCTCGAAGTCGTAGTTGTCGTAGATGCGGACGATCTGCTCGATGAGGTCCATGCCCTCGCCGGAGATGTCGTCGATGCGCCCGACGAACGGCGAGACGTACGTGGCGCCCGCCTTGGCCGCGAGCAACGCCTGCGACGCGGAGAAGCAGAGCGTGACGTTGGTCGCGATGCCCTCCGCCGTGAGCACGCGCACGGCCTTCAGGCCGTCCTCGATGAGCGGCACCTTCACGACGACGTTCTTGTGGATCCTCGCGAGCTCGCGGCCCTCGCGCAGGATGCCTTCCACGTCGGTCGCGACGACCTCGGCCGAGATCGGCCCGTCGACGATCTCGCAGATCTCGGCGATCGCGACGCGCGTGGGCTTGCCGCCCTTGGCGAGCAGCGACGGGTTGGTCGTCACGCCGTCGATGACGCCCATCGACTGAGCTTCCTTGATCTCTGCGACGTCTCCCGAATCGATGAAGATCTTCATGAGGGCCTCCGGATGCGGCAGAGCCTCTAGCGCCCCCGCTCGGCGGCGTCGACCGCGAGCGTGCGCGCGGCGGGACGAGGCCGCTGGACCGCGCGCGCGAGGGCGCGGACGGGATCAGATCGTCACGGTCGGGTTCAGCGTGTAGAGGCCGGTGATGCGCGCCTCGGCGAGCACGTGCCCCTTCATGGCCTCGATCGCGTCGGCCGCCGTGAAGCGCCCCTCGACGGGCAGGCGCGCGACGTCGATCGCGTGCACCGAGAAGGCGTAGTGGTGGACGATCTCGTCGTTCCACGGCGGGCACGGGCCGTCGTAGCCGTGGTAGTCGCCGCCCATCTCCGGGTCGCCCGAAAACCAGGTGGTGTAGTCGTTGATGCCCTGGCGCGCGCCGTGCGGGGTGGTCGCCGGCTTGCCGCGCGGCGTGATGCCGCCCGACAGCTCGCCCGCGCCGATCTCGCGCATCTCGGCCGGCAAATCGACGATCACCCAGTGCGAGAACTCGACGCGCGGCAGCGACGCCGGCACCGTCCGCCCCTCCTGGTTGACGTCGTCGCCGCGGCTCGGCACGTCGGGGTCGAGGCAGAGCACGACGAACGAGCGCGTGCCCGCCGGCGCGTCGTCCCAGCGCAGGTGAGGGTTCTGGTTGGTCGAGAGCCGCACGTGGCTCGACGGGTCGGGGACGCAGAACGCGAAGGCGCCGGGGATCGGCGCGCCGTCGACGAAGCTGTCGCTCTGGAGCCTCATGATCGTTCCCTCCACTCCACACGCCGGGCGCGCGCACCTGCGCGCCGGTCGGTATCGGGCGCGCAGTCTAGCGCAACGGTCGCGGGCCTACGGCGTCTGGCAGCAGAGCGTGTGGGGGCCCGCGCCGCCGGCTCCCGTGGTGGTGGCGTCGGCGCCGCCCGAACCCGAGGCCGTCCAGGTGACCGCCGACCCGCCGGGCGTCGCGGTGCCGATCGCATCGAGCGTGCAGCCCGCGAGGAGCCACGGGCCGACGAGGCCCATCCAGCCAGCCATGCGCACGCGGGACAAATGGCACGGAGGCCGGCAGCAACCCCTGCGCGGCCGACGCGCAGCTCGCATGCCTGGCCTGATCGCGTGGGGATCGTTCGCCGCGAGCGCTGGACCCGCGGTCGGATCGGCCCTTCAGCCTCCGCGCTTGCGGAGCTCCTCGCGCAGGCGCGCGACCTCGCGCTCGGCCACCTCGCGCGCGGCCGTCTCGACCTTGCGCGCCTCCGCCTCGACCTGCCTCGCCGCCGCCTCGACCTTGCGCGCCGCCGCCTCCGCCTGCCTCGCCTCCGCCTCGACCTGCCTCGCCTCCGCCTCGGCCTCGGCGCGCGCCTCCGCCTCGGCCTGCCGCGCCTCGGCCTCGAGCCGCGCCGCGGCTTCGGCCTCGCGGCCTTCGAGCACCTCGTCCATCGCGCGCTCGAGGCGACCGATCAGGTCGTCGGCGTCGGCGACCGCCGCGGTCCCGGCGAAGAAGCGGAGCCGCCGGTCCGCAAGGCGCAGCTCCAGCCCGAGCACCCGCGACGCTACGAGGCCCGCCTGCGGCACGATGCGCTCGTAGACGCGATTCGCGCCGGCGAGGCGGAAGCCGTGCAGCCGGCTCGTCCCGATCTCGACCACGAAGTACTCGGGGATGCCGAGCCGGGCGTAGCGCTCGACGTTGCGCACGTGGTCCTTCTCGCTGCTCGCTCGGTCGTGAATCTCGATGACCACGTCGAGGCCGCGGCCTTCCTTCGAGACGATCCAGCTCGATCGCTCCCGGTCCTCGACGTCACGGACGGCCAGCACGTCGGGGCTGAACGGCGGCTCGCCGGGGTAGTACGTCGCGAGCTCGCTCGAGACGTAGATGCGCTGACCGGTCGTGCGGAAGTAGCGGCGCAGCGCGTCGGTCGCACGCACCTTCGCTTCGCGGTGGCGATCGCCCTCGGGAGGGTTCACCCAGAGCGGCAGCGAGGGGGGCAGCGCGGCGACCACACGGTCACGCTCCTCGGCGCTCATCGCGGCCCACGCTTCCTCGGTGGGCGCGCGGGGCAAGGCACGGTCGTCGTCGTGAAGGTCGCCCAGCTGCAGCACCAGTTTCCGAGCGTAGCACCGCGCTTCCGCAAGGACGCGCGTCGGCGCCCGCCGCAGCGACGAGGTGCGTGGCAACGTCGATCGCGTTCTGCGCGCAGAGGAGCAGGCCCCGTTCGACGATCCACAGCTCGTCGAGGTCGCTTGCGAGGGCCTCGACCGGTCGCCCGGCACGCCGCTCGAGGTTCTGCACGGCCGCGTCGATCGCGATGAGGTGCCGCCGTACGAGCTCGGGATCGGGCTTGCCGCGCGTCCTCGGCCGAAGCTTCCGCCGCGGATGCGGGCGGACGAGGCTGCCGCGATCTTGGCGAGCTGCGGGACGTAGTCGCAGTACCGCGAGAGCGCGCGGCCTTCGCGGACGGACGCCCCGCGCTGACCTCGCGGTCCGAGCCGTCGAGGAGCGCCGCGGCCTCCAGGGCGTCGCGAGGCGGGTCGTCGGTCAGGGGGCTCGGGCGCCCGAGCGCTGGGCGGGCCGGGCCTGCAAGCTCACGCCCTCGCGGCGGGGTGCTACCCTTGCGTCGTGGCCGCCACGCCGCCCGCCTCGGTGCTCCGCCTCCTGTGGGACGTCGACCCCGCGAGCGTCGACATCGAGCGCGACGCGGCGTTCCTGATGGAGCGCGTGATGGCGCGCGGCACCTGGAACGCGAGGTGCTGGTTGCGCGCGACCTGCTCGCGCGCGGCGCGCGCCGCCGTCCTCCTGGGGCGCGGCATGCGTGTGCTCGCCCCGCGCGAGATCGCGTACCGGGCACTGGTCACGGACACCGAGGTCCCGCCCGCGACGGGCGGTGGGCGGCCGAGGTGGGCGGGCTCGTGATCGACGCGAGGACGCCTTCCTCGGCCCCCGCGCGACCGACGCGCAGCTCGTCCTCTTCGGCCGGCGAGGCGTAGGCGGGGAGGTCCGGCGCCTCGCCCGCAAGCGGAGGGATGTCGAGCTCGTGAACCTCGGCCACCTCCACCACGGCGACGGAGGCACTCGTTCAGGCGCGCAGCGCCGCGCGATAGGCGCGCACGGCCTGGCTCTGGCTCGGACCGAGCACGTGGCGGCAGAGCTCGACGAGGTCGAGGCCTGGCAATGCCACGCTGTCGGCGACCTCGACGTAGGCTTCGCCCGCGAGGCGGTGGACGCTCAAGTGATTGGGTCGCTTCCAGATCCAGAGCTCGGGCACGCCGAGCCCTGCGTAGATGGCCTGCTTGTCGAGCCCTCCGCGTGTCCACACGACCTCGATGACGAGATCGGGCCGGTCGCGCGTGGTGGCGCCGACCACGTAGCACTCGTCGGGCTCGGCGCCGCGCTCGAGTGGGCCGTCCTTCAGCGTCCACGACCCGAACCCGTTGAGCTCCAGGCCGCGCTCGTCCGCGAAGGCCTCGACGAGGCGCGCGATGGTCTTCTTGACGGACTCGTGGCTGCTGGATGGGCTCATGAGCTCGATCTCTCCGTCCAGGAAGAAGAGGCGCGGCCCCGCGCAGTCACCGCGCAGCGCGAGCAGGATCTCGTAGTCGGCGAAGCGGTGCCCGTGGAGGAAGATGCGTTGATCCGCGTCGTCCACGAGCTCGGCAGGGTCGACGGGGCAAGCCACCATGGAGAGGAGGGTAGCACCCGCGGGCGCGAGAGGGTGCCGTGGCCCCTGGCCGATGGCCGCGAGCGGGGTCCCGATCGCGCCCGGCGGCGCGGGGCGCGCTACGGGCAGGCGGTCCGCTGCCTGACCACATGGCCGCTCCCGGACTGCCCGGCTTCGGCGGCGCGCGAGGGGAGCGGCTCGGCCGCGACGGTGAGGTGGATCGGGCGAGTGAGCGAGGAGCAGCCCGCGAGGGGGGCGACGGCGGCGAGGGGGAGCAGGGCGGCGGGGAGGCTCGGGGCTGTAACGGGGAGGGGGTCTAGCACGCGGGGCGGGGGCGGCGACGGCGAGGGGGTGGCGACGGCTCGGCTGCGCGGGCGACGGCCGGAGCCGGGACCACGTGGGCGGGCGCCGCGGTTGCCGCTTCCGGAGCGGCTACCGTCAGGCGACGAGCGGTCGCCTCCGCAGCGCGCAGCAAGCGACGCGTGTCGGCGGCGGGCAATCGGCGGGTGAGCTCGAACAGGCGCTCGCGGGGCGCGTCGCCGATCACGAGGTCGGCGACGCACAGCTCGAGCACGCCGGCGACGCGGTCCAGCGTAGTGAGCGTCGGAACAACGAGACCGCGCTCGAGCTCCGAAATGTACCCACGCCCGAGGCCGGTCTCCTCGACGAACGCGTCGAAGTTGAAGCCGGCCTCGAGGCGCAATCGCCGAATCTGCGCGCCCACAGCGGCGGAACGCGGCTCGGGAGTCTCCCGATGCCCTGCCCCATTCCGCCCCGTACGCGCCGCCATCGACGCTTGACGCTACGAGCGAAAGGCGTAGCTTTGGTTCGAGTACTCGAACGTAAGGGTTCATATGCAAACCAACTTCCTCTTTTCCCGCTTGGTTTCAACGCACCGTCGCAACTTTCCCAGAGCCACGCTGATTGCATGCGGCGCGTTGCTCGGCGGCTGCGCCGCCCAGGCGAACCTCTCCGGCACCGTCGACGCGACCGGCCAGCTTTCCGGCCGCGCGAGCGGCCAGGCGGGCATCGAGGCCAACGCAACGGCTGCGGCGACGGTGCGCGCTCCGAAGGCGAAGCCCGCGCCCAAGAAGATCGCCATTCGGTTCGAGAAGGGTCAGCTCCACATCGAGCACGGAGAGGTCAATTTCGAGCTCGACAGTGACAAGCTGAAGGGCGACCGGACGTTCGAGTCGCTCGGCCAGTTGCGCGACCACCTGAAGGCGTATCCCAAGGTGAAGGTCCGCATCGAGGGGCACACCGACTCGCGGGGGACCGACGAATACAACGCGGACCTGTCGCGGCGCCGCGCGAACTCGGTGATGAAGTGGCTCGTGGAGCAGGGGGTCGAGGCCGATCGGCTCACGGCCAAGGGGTTCGGCGAGCGGAATCCCGAGGTGCCGGAGGGGCCGTGCAAGGAAGGGCCGCCGTCAGCCGACGCCGAGAAGTGCGAGGCGGAGGTCTGGTCGAAGAACCGGCGCGTGGAGTACCCGGTCTTGGAGGGCGGGGACTCGCTGCCAGTGGCGGTGGAGGAGACGCCGGTCGAGGAGAAGCCGGCGCCAGTGGCCGTCGTCGAGCCGCGCGAGCCCCCGACCGAGCCCCCGCCGCCCGAGCAAGTGGCGGCCGAGCGGTGCGGCATCGTGGGTATCTACGCGCTCGGCAGTCCTTACGCCGTCGCGAGCGACACCCAAAATCGGGGCGACCGTCCATCCCTCGCACTCGGTGGCGGCCTGGAGGTTGGCTACGGCTGCAAGATCCGGCTTCACGGCTCGATCGGCTTTCAGCGAGCTGCCTGGCAGAGCGACTTCAGCAACGGCAACAACGGCGTCAGCGTGCGGTTCGGTGTAGGCCTCCCGCTGCACGCCACACCGCACTTCGTCGTGGAACCGCGGCTGGAGGCGTTCGGAGCCGACGTCTACGTGGCCCCTTCGACGGCGTTTGCGCTCCACGCCGGCCTCGGTCTCGGCCTCTACTACGAGTTCGAGAAGGCCTACCTCGGTGTAACGCCAGGGATCGAGGTCGGGTACCTGACGCCTTGGGCTCTCACCATCAGCGTGCCGGTTCTGTTGTCCGGCGGGCTCAGGTTCTAGTCGACGGAGACCGCGCGACACCTCCGGTGTCGCACGCCATGAAGTGCCGGGTGCGCCCCATCGGGCGAAAGGAAACAACCATGTTTGCTTCTGTCCGCTTGGAGACGCAGCGCCGACACGTTGCCGTCCTGGCCGCGCTCTGCGCGACCTCACTCGGCGGCTGCGTGATCAGGACCGAAAACGCGACGTCGACCGGCAAGACGTCGGGCACGACATCGACCTCCGAGGACACGAGCTCGACGACGGACTCCGGACAGGGCGGGTCCGGAACGACGACGAGCGCCGGTGGGGCCGGGCAGACCACGGGGAGCGGCGGGGGTGGCGGGACGACGACCACGTCGACCAGCACCAGCACGACGACGGGAGAGCCCGTCGGGCCGGCCGTCACGTCGGTCGACTTCCCCTTCCTCTTTCCAGGCGACGTCTTCCCGACCTACATCGCCAACCTGCTCGGGACGAGCACGCCGTATCACCCGACGGACGATCTCGTCTGCCTGCAGCTCGACAACCCCGGCAAGAGCGCCGCCAAAGTTCGATTCACCGTCGGGATGCCGGGCTACGCCACCGATACCTCCGAGGTCCGCAGCGTACCAAAGGGAAAATCGACGCAGTGCTTCCACCCGATCCCCGACCTGCTCGGCAAGCTCGGCGCGCTCGTGTCGCAGGTCAACGGCGCGATCCACTATGCAGCCGTCGACGATGCGACGAAGGCGACCCTCGTCGACGACACGCAGCCGGTGACCATCTGGCCGTCGAGCAGCGTTCGCTTCAGCGCGCAGTGGGGCGATCCCATGGAGAACTACGTATCTTCCGTCGTGATGCCCAAGTCTTCGGCGATCACGCAGAACCTGAACCCACTGACGGCGCAGAGTCGGTGGGGCACATTCGGCGCGGGCGGGTACGATATGCACGACGGGGCGTGGATGGACTACGTCGACGTCACCATCGCCGCCGACGAGTTTCGGTGGTTCGACATGGCCTGGTTCGAGGCAGGCGAGAGCATCCAGATCTTCCTCCCGACCATCTCCGGGGGCATCGACGACATGGTGGACTTCTTCGTCGTCGACGAGACGTCACGCGCCGCCCTGGCGAATGACCCGTGCGGCGGTGGAGTTCCGGTCATCATCAACGGGAGCGGGTCGAAGAGCGGCGCGGCTTTCACGGCCAAGGCCCCGACGGCTGGGTGGTACTACCTCAGCGCTCGCAACTGCGGGAGCCTGACGAGCCGTGACCTGACCTGGACGCGCACGGGCACTCCGGCGGACACGGTGATTGACGCGCTGGCGGCCACGTTTCAGCTTCTCCGCTTCAAGGGACTCGTATACTCCAGCCTCACGAACGGCTTCTTCAGTACCTACGGGCAGACCGTGCGTAAGCCCTCCCAGTCCATCTCCGACAACTCGGCCAACTGCGTCGACGGCTCGCTTCTCTTCGCGTCGTTCATGGAGAACATCGGGCTCGAGCCGGTCCTGGTTCATGGGCCGGGGCACATGTTCATGGGAGTTCGGCAAGGACCAGGCGGCATGGTCTGGCCGATCGAGACGACGATGGTCGGCAGCGCAAACGCGAGCTTCCTCGACGCGTTCAACCACGCCATCGATGAGTACAGCCAGTGGTATTCCGCTGGTACGTTCACCGCGATCGACGTCAAGCAGGCGCGCATCGACGGCATCCTGCCGATGCCAGGGAACTGACTGACCCACTGCGCGTCCTGGACCGCGCCCCACCGCCCGCCAACGGCCCCATGCCGCAACTGTCGATCCCGAGGCCTCCGATGTCGTCCACAGCTCGATAGCGCCTCACCGATTGCTTCTCCGATGGACCTGCGCCGACCGCCGTTCGCTCTGGTCTTTCTCGTCTCGCTGTTCTCCGTGGGCTGCGACATCGTGCGACGCCCCGACCCCGGACCGCGGGACGTGGGTCAGCAACCGCCGCCGTACGCGCACGGAGTACCCCGTCCAGATGCAGAGGAAGGCGTACCCAGGCGACCGAGTCCAGTGTCGGTCGTGGGGTACCTACTCGCGCACCGACGGCAGCCGCCCCAACCTGCCGCAAGTACCGAGCGGCACGTTCGAGGTCGGACGAGGGCCCGGTCCGCTCCAAACGACAATGGCCGGCGCGGACGCGCTCGTGGCGTACGAGGTCGCGGTGTCGATCGGCGAGGTTCTGTAACTGCGATTTCCGACGCATGATGGATCTATGTCGATGAAGACCGACCAAGCCGACCGTTCTGGTAACCTCGTCCCGCTCGCGGCATGCCTCGCCGTCAGCCTCATCGTCACCGGTTGTTCGTTGAAGCAGCGCCCGTACGCGTTCGCCGGCGCGCCCGTCCCACGCATGACCCCGTACGGCGGCCATATCGGGCAAAACAGCGGCTACTCGAACTCGTATGGTAGCCAGGGCGCGCCAGCGTACCCGGCCTCGCCGCCTGCTGCCGAGGCGTGGTGTGACCAGGTCAACTGGACGTACGTCGGCTTCGGCTCAGCCGCTGCCGGCAGCGCGGTCGCCGCAGGCTCGTTGGGCACCATCGCCGGCATCAGTGACGTCGACAAGAACGCAAAACTCGGCCTTGCCATCGGGTCGGGCGGCCTGGCGGTGCTGAGCGCCATTTTCAGCACGATCTCGCAGGTGCAGGGTGGTCGATTCCAGAAGCAGTGCCCGCTCGCCCCAGGGCAGTAGTGGACACCTCGGCCGCCCATCGTTGTTAGCCAAGGACTCCGGGTGCTGGGATGGCGCTGGGACCGCGGGCCTCTGGCCCGCATGCGGGCAGGACGCCCGCGATCCCAGGCGCGCCCGGTGCCTTGCCGGCTAGCACCCATGAGGGGCTGGGGCGAGTGCAACGGTTCAGCAATCCGCGACGTTGGAGCCGCCGAGGGCCTTTCGGCGAGGGTCGAGCTTGCGCGGGAGTCGATTCGGTAGGCCCTTACTTGTGCACGATGGGCGCGCACGTCGAGACGCCGGCGCCGATGATCGTGAAGCCGACGTCGGGGACGTAGCCCTTGTCCAACGCCTTGCTCACCGGATCGAAGCGGAGGACCTTGCTGTGGGGCTTGCCGAGGCCGAGCGGGCCCGCGTAGAGGTAGAGATCCCCGGCCCAGAAGCTGAAGGCCCAGTTGTCCGGCGGCAAGACGCCGATCAGCACGTCGTCGGAGAGGATGTTCGCCGTCGCCTTGTCGATCTGCGCCACGCGCACGAAGGGGAGCGTCCTGAAGTAGCCGAAGAGGCGCGCATCGCCCGTGCCCGTCAGCTCGGCGCTCTTGCCCAGGAGCGCCAGGTCCTTGCCGAAGCCACCCACCAGCACGACCGCGCCGTTCACGACCTTCGCGAGGCCCTTGCCCTGGAGCGAGTCGAGGTACAGCGTCTCGGTCTGGCCGCCGGGCGCGTCGGCGAGGAAGCCCATGCCGACCTTCGCGAAGCCCTGGGGCAGCGCGATGCCGGTCGGCGCGCACCCGGACTTCTTCTTCACGTCGAACGTGAAGAGGCTGCCTGCGTAGTTGATCCAGGCGACGAGGTGGCGGTCGATCGCCATCGAGTTCGGCGCGCCCGCAGCCTGGCAGTCCGGCGTCGCCACCTTCGTGAACGACTTCTGCTGCGGGTCGAAGCTGTAGATCTCGCTGGTCGTGGAGAGCACGTAGACGAGCTCCGCCCCGTTCGCGCAGCCGTCGCCGGCGTCCGGCGAACCGGCTCCCCCGTCACTCGCCGCGCCCGCGTCGCCCGCATCGCCCGCCGCACCGGCGTCACCCGTGGGACCCGCGCCCCCGGCGGGGCCGGAGCCGCCGCCGCCCCCCGCTGCACCCGTCCCGCCCGTGCCCGCGCCGCCCGCCGAGGTCGAGCTCTGCGTCGCGCCCCCCGCCGAGCTGCTCCCGCTCGTCTCGCCTCCGCCGCTCGCGCCCGCTCCGCCGCCTCGCAGCACGTCGCCGCTGGACGACGGCGTGCTCGAATCGGAGCCGCACGCGACGAGCGCGGCCGAAACGAAGAAGGCGATCGCGGCGGTGATCTCGGATCGATTTCGGCCCATGGCATGCACCCCGACGCGCGAACGTACTCGGTGTTCGCCACCGAGGGTAGGAGCCGCGAGGGCGCGAGGAGCGCGTGCGCGTTGGCGCGGTCGAGGCTCGGGCCGCGGCGCGCCCAGCCAAGGCGGTCGCGAAGCAAGCCGCTTCAACCCGCAAGGCCACCTCGGCCCGGCCGAACCCTCCGCCGCGAGGTCGCGACCCGGCCCCGGTCGGTCCGCGACCCTCCGCCGCGAGGTCGCGACCCGGCCCCGGTCGGTCCGCGACCCTCCGCGGCGAGGTCGCGACCCGGCCCCGGTCGGTCCGCGACCCTCCGCCTCGAGGTCGCGACCCGGCCCCGCGTCCGCCGACGGCCTCGGGTCGAGCTTCCGACCCGACTCCGCCCGGTCCGCGACCACCGCGGGCGAGGTCGCGACCTCGATCCGGGTGGTCGGCGACCGACCGGACCGAGGTCGCGACCCGGCGCCGGACGGTTTCGGGGCGTCGGGGACGGGGTCTCGGGCTCGGGCGGGGCGTCGCCGCCGGCCGCGGGCGAGGTCGCGCCCGCGCCGACGGCGCCCCCTCGCGGAGCGCCTCAGCGCGGCGCGCGCAGAAACGGGTTCGTGCGGCGCTCGGCGCCGATCGTCGTGGAGGGGCCGTGACCGGTCACCACGCGCGCCGCGTCGTCGAGCGTGAGCAGCTTGTGCCGGATCGACCGCAGGATGGCGTCGCCGTCGCCGCCCCAGAGGTCCGTGCGACCGATGCTGCGCTGGAAGAGCGTGTCGCCCGCGAACACCACGAGCCCGGACTCCGTCTGCAAGGTGAAGCACACGCTGCCCGGGGTGTGCCCCGGCGTGTGCAGCACGCCGAGCTCGACCGCGCCCGCCACGACCGCGCGGCCGTCGACGAGGTCGCCCTCGACGTCCGCCTTGGCCACGGTGGGAACGCCGATCATCGCGGACTGGACGGGCAAGAGCTCGTAGAGAAACCGGTCCGCCTCGTGGATGCTCGCGACCGCGCCGGTGAGGGCCTGGAGCGGGGCGGTCGCGCCGACGTGGTCGACGTGCGTGTGCGTGTGGACGATGGCCTTGACCGTCGCCCCGAGCGCCTCGATCCGCGCCCGGATCGCCTCGAAGTCGCCGCCCGGGTCGACCACGATCGCGCTCTTGGTCGCGGGGTCGACGAGGATCGAGCAGTTGCACCCGAGGGGACCGGCCGGGAAGGTCTCGACGATCACGCCGGCGTTCTAGCACGCGGGCAGCGGCCGCCGGCGCCCCCCCCGCCGCTCCCGATCGTTTCCGGGGGCGAGGGCGCGCGCCTCCGCCCTCGCCCCCCGGGGCAATCGCGCGGCGACCGCCGGCGCGACGACGGGTTCCCGAGCAATTGCGCCGCCCCGCCCTAGGGACTACGTTCCCCCGGCTTCGCGCCCGGGCGCGGCCGGACTCGGCCGGGCGGCGCGCGGGCAACGAGCAGAAGACGACATGTTCACCTGGGCGATGAAGAAGGTTTTCGGCACGTCGCACGACCGCGCGATCCGCCGGATGCGGCCGAAGGTCGACGCCATCAACGGGCTGGAGCCGGAGACGAAGAAGCTCTCGGACGCCCAGCTCAAGGCCAAGACCGCCGAGTTCAAGCAGCAGATCGCGAACGGCGCGACCGTCGACGACCTCCTCATCCCGGCGTTCGCGGTCGCCCGCGAGGCCGGCCGGCGCGTGCTCCGCATGCGGCACTTCGACGTCCAGCTGATGGGCGGCATGGTGCTGAACCAGGGCAGCATCGCCGAGATGCGCACCGGCGAGGGCAAGACGCTCGTCGCGACCCTCTCGTGCTACCTCAACGCGCTCGAGGGCAAGGGCGTCCACGTCGTCACCGTCAACGACTACCTCGCGACCCGCGACGCCGAGTGGATGGGCCGGCTCTACGGCTTCCTCGGCATGACCACGGGCACCGTCGTCGGCCAGCAGACCGACGAGGAGAAGCACGCGGCCTACCGCTGCGACATCACCTACGGCCAAAATAACGAGTTTGGCTTCGACTACCTGCGCGACAACATGAAGTTCTCGGCGCTCGACTACCACCAGCGCCCCCTTCACTACGCGATCGTCGACGAGGTCGACTCCATCCTCATCGACGAGGCGCGCACGCCGCTCATCATCAGCGGCCAGGGCGAGCGATCGAGCGAGAAGTACCAGAAGGTCAACGAGGCGATCCCGAAGCTGCACAACGAGCAGCACTACGCGGTCGATGAGAAGGGCCACCAGGTCACGCTGACCGACGAGGGCGTCGAGCTCGCCGAGAAGCTCCTGCACCGCGGCGGCGCGCTGAAGAGCGGCAACCTCTACGACCCGGTCAACCTCGAGACGCTCCACATCCTGAACCAGTGCCTGCGCGCGCACACCCTCTACAAGCGCGACGTCCACTACCTCGTGCGCGAGGGCAAGGTCCTCATCGTCGACGAGTTCACCGGCCGCGTGCTCACGGGCCGGCGCTGGTCGGACGGGCTGCACCAGGCGGTCGAGGCCAAGGAGAACGTGCGCATCCAGGAGGAGAGCCGCACGCTCGCGACGATCACGTTCCAGAACCTCTTCCGCATCTACAAGAAGCTCAGCGGGATGACCGGCACGGCCGACACCGAGGCCTCGGAGTTCCACGCGACGTACAAGCTCGACTGCGTGACGATCCCCACCAACAAGCCGATGATCCGGCACGACTGGGAGGACGTCGTCTACAAGACCGAGAAGGAGAAGTTCACGGCCGTCATCAACGAGCTGCTCGAGAAGCACGAGCTCGGGCAGCCCATCCTGGTCGGCACGACGAGCGTCGAGAAGAGCGCGGCGATCTCGCGCATCCTCGGCAAGAAGGGCGTCAAGCACAGCGTCCTCAACGCCAAGCACCACGAGAACGAGGCGTTCGTCGTCGCGCAGGCCGGGCGCAAGGGCGCCATCACGGTCTCGACCAACATGGCCGGCCGCGGCACCGACATCGTGCTCGGCGGCAACGCCGAGATGATGTCCAAGCTCCGCTTCAAGGAGGAGAACCGCATCCCCGAGGCCGAGCCCGAGGCGTTCGACAAGCTCACCGACGAGATCCGCGCGGACTGCACGCGCGAGGGCGACGAGGTCCGCACCATCGGGGGCCTGTACATCCTCGGCACCGAGCGCCACGAGTCGCGCCGCATCGACAACCAGCTCCGCGGCCGCGCCGGCCGCCAGGGCGACCCGGGCACCTCGCGCTTCTACCTGTCGCTCGAGGACGACCTGATGCGCATCTTCGCCGGCGACCGGGTGAAGAACCTGATGGAGCGCATGGGCATGCCCGACGACGAGCCCATCGAGCACCCGTGGGTCACGAAGAGCGTCGAGAACGCGCAGAAGAAGGTCGAGGAGCGCAACTTCGACATTCGCAAGAACCTGCTCGAGTACGACGACGTGATGAACTCGCAGCGCAAGACGGTCTACGACATGCGCCAGGCGCTGCTCGTGGGGCGCTACGAGCCGGACGTGGTCGACGAGGACGGCAAGGCGACGGGCGAGAAGCGCACGATCAAGGCGCTCGCCTGGGTCGCGGACTCGGTGGTGGCCGACGTCGGCTACCTGCTCGGGATGTTCTGCGCCGACCCGGTGATGCCCCGCGACAAGGAGGGCAACCCGCGCACGATCGGCCGCGAGGACTTCCTCCTCGAGGCCGAGGACGCGCCGAAGAAGGCCAAGGCCGACGGCAAGAAGGCGAACGGCAAGAAGGCCAAGGCCGACGAGGAGCCCGAGGCCGAGGCGACGCCCGCCGGCAAGGGCAAGAAGCTCGTCGAGCCCGACAACCTCCAGAAGGAGATCTACACGCGCTGGGGCGTGAAGGTGGAGCTCGAAGGCCGCGAGGACGCCCTCGCCGTCTACGACGAGCTCGTCGGTCTCGTGCCGCGCGCGCTCACCGAGCAGCGCGAGCGCCTGCTCGACCTGCTCGACCGGATCATCAGCGCGATGGTCGAGGAGAGCTGCCCGGCGAAGAAGCCCCCGGAGGACTGGGACTGGGGCGGCATCTTCCAGGGCTTCCGCGAGCTGTTCGGCGTCGAGCTGCACGACGACATCTCCACGTTCCACGACCCGGAGACGCTCGCGCACACGCTCTTCGAGCACGCCGAGGAGGCCTACACGAAGCGCGAGAAGGACGTCGGCTGCGAGCTCATCCTGCGCATCTTCCGGCACATCTTCCTCGAGGAGCTCGACCGCGGCTGGGTCGACCACCTGACGGACATGGACCACCTGCGCGACGGCATCGGCCTGCGCGGCTACGGCCAGAAGGATCCGAAGCAGGAGTACAAGAAGGAGGGCTACAACCTCTTCGTCGACATGCTCGCGACGACCTCCTCGACGGTCGTGACCAAGCTGTTCAACGTGAGCGTGCAGAAGCCCGAGGACGAGGCCGAGATCGAGCAGGCGGACCTCGAGCGCCACCTGCACCAGCTCGAGGCCGCGGTCGCGATCCACGAGGAGGAGGCGCCGCTCCCGCCGCCCGCGCCGGCCGTGACCGCCGACCAGGAGTGCCCGTGCGGCAGCGGCAAGCCGTTCATGCAGTGCCACGGCTCGGAGGACGAAGCGTCAGCGTAGCCCGCGCGCGCAGGCGACCGCGGCGCAGAGGGCCCCTTCTCCCGGCGGGAGCGGGGGCTCTCGGCATTTCGGGGCGCGCGGCGCGCACCCGGACGGTCAGCGCGACTCGTACACCGTGCGCCCCGGCAGCTCGAGCGCGGTCAGGAAGCCGCCCTTGCCCGCGCCGGTGTCGAGGCCGACGCACGCCTCGCCGGCCCAGAGGTCGAGCGGGTCCTCGGGCGTGTACGTCGACAGCTCGTTCGGCAGGAGCTCGGTCACGGTGTGGCCGAAGACGACGAGCTTGCCGCGGTAGTCGGCGAAGAAGCGGCGGTCGCGGCACCAGAGCAGCGGGCGCGGCGGCGCGACCAGAGACGGGTGCGGGAAGGTGCCGTCCTTGGCCGGCGGCAGGCCGGCGTGGACGTAGATCGCGTGCTGGTCCTCGTAGAAGTAGGGCAGCCCGCGCATCCACTCGACGACGTCCTTCGGGAAGAACCCGCCGGCGTGCAGGGGACGCATCTCCTCGTCGGTCGGGGGCTCGTCCTCGCCGGGCGGCGGCTGGCCGCGGAACGACCGCAGCGCCTCGAGGCAGCCGTTCGTGCGCGGCATGATGAACTCGGGCCAGCCCTGGTCGACCACCTGGAGCCACGCGTCCTCGTGGTTGCCGCGCAGGCACACGACCTTCGCCGCGGTCATCGCGTCGAGGCGCCGCACGCACGCGACGACGTCGGCCGATCGCGGCCCGCGGTCGAGGTAGTCGCCGAGGAAGACGAGCGTGTCGCCGTCGTCGAGCTCGGGGAGCTTGGCGAGCAGCGCGACGAGCGCGTCGAGGTCGCCGTGGATGTCGCCGATCGCGAAGGTCCGCTGCATGGCGACATCTGGCCACGGTTCGGGCGGGAGCGCCACCGGGGAGCGCGCTCGATCGCGGCCGCGGATCAGCCCGCACCGGGCTCCGGAGCGCCGTTCGGCCCCTCGACCCCCACCGGCGCGAGGGACCGCAGCGCGCCGGCGCCGCGAGGCCGCGCGAGAGGTCGGCGGCGCGGGCGAGGCGAGGCGGATGCGTTCGCCGCCCACTGGCCGCGCGTCGTCCGCCGGCTCGCGAGGCCGTGGACCGGATGGATAGGGAGCGAGTGGAGCGCCAAGGGAAGATTGGGGTGCCGCGCCGCGAGCCAGCGCGTCCACGCAGGGCGCATCCGACGGCCGGCCTCCGGCCCCGCAGGGCCCGTCTCCTCCGACCTCTCGCTTGGCGTCCTTGGCGCTTTCCTCGGTCCGCGGCGCGGCGCCCGTGAACGCGTACCAGGCTCACCGCGGGGGGCTCGGGATCCGCGGGCGGCTGGCGCGCTTCCGGGCGAGATCGACGAGAAAGAGGAGCGGCGCCCCGGCGGCCGCGAGCGCGACGGCCCAGCTCGGGAGCGGCCCCGTGCCGAGCGCGCGCCAGAGAGGTGGCCAGTACATGGCGGCGATCGCGAAGGCGATCTCGAGCGCGACGCCGACGAGGATCAATCGGTTCGTGAACAGGCCCCGATCGAGCCCCGAACGGGCCTCGTAGCGCCTCCCGACGAGATTCCCAATCTGGGCGAAGATCACCGAGACGAGCGTGGCGGTGGTGGCCGATCGATAGAGCGGATCCGTGGCGGAGATCGGAAGTCCGTACCGCCAGCCGCCGCTCCAGAGGACGAGGAAGAAGACGGTCATCGCGAACGCCGCCTCGACGAGCCCGAGGAACAGGTAGCTCCGGAGGAGGAGCCGCGTGTCGAGCAGCCGGCCGCCGAAGCCGCGCGGGCGGCGTGCCATCGCTTCGCCGTCGGGCGGCTCCTGCCCGAGCGCGATCGCGGGCAGCAGATCGCTGCCGAGGTCGACGCTGAGGATCTGGAGCACCGTGAGCCCGAGAGGGACGGGCAGGACGACGTAGACGAGGAACGGGATCATCTCGGGCACGTTGCTCGCGAGCACGTAGCTCGTGAACTTGCGCATGTTCGCGAAGACCGTGCGGCCCTCCTCGACGCCGGCCACGATGCTGGCGAAGTTGTCGTCGAGCAGCACGATCTGCGCGGCTTCGCGCGCGACGTCGGTGCCGCCCGCGCCCATCGCGACCCCCACGTCGGCGGCGCGGAGGGCGGGCGCGTCGTTGACGCCGTCGCCGGTCATCGCGACGACGAGGCCCATTCGCTTGAAAGCGCCGACGATCTTGAGCTTCTGCTCGGGGGTCGTGCGCGCGAAGACCGCCGCGCCGCGATCGAGCTGCGCGACGATCTCGTGCTCGCGCATCGCCTCGAGGCGGGCCCCGGTGATCACGGCCTCCTCGCCCGCGTCGACGGGCACGATGCCGGCGAGCGCCGCGATCGCGCGCGCCGTGTCGGGGTGGTCGCCGGTCACGAGGACGACGCGGATCCCCGCCTCCTTGCAGCGCGCGACCGCCGCGGGCACCTCGTCGCGCAGCGGGTCGGAGAGGCAGATCAGCCCGTGCAGCTCGAGCCGGTCCTCGAGGACAACCTCGGCGGCGTCGACCTCGGAGGCGGCGACCTCGCGCGAGGCGACCGCGATCACCCGCAGCCCGTCGGAGGCGAGGCGCCGCACGACCGCGTCGGCGCGCGCGAGGGCCTCCTCGGGCAGCGTCACGTGCGGACGCACGACCTCCCACGCGCCCTTGATCGAGAACCGACGCTCGCCGCCGCGCGCGACGACGCCGGCCGCCCGCCGCCGCTCGACGTCGAACGCGAGCCGGCGGACGACGTCGCGCGAGAGCGCGAGCGGGTCTCCGCCGAGGCGCCGCAGCGCGACCGCGCAGGCGACGTCGAGCGGATCGCCGGTCAGCGCGCCCGCCTGCTCGTGGATCTCGGAGGCGACCACCGCGGCCTCGAGCAGCGCCCGGCGCGCCTCGCCTGCGTGGGCCTCGCCGGAGACCGCGTCGACGACCCCGGTGACGGCCAGCTCGTTGCGCGTGAGCGTGCCCGTCTTGTCGGTGCAGATCACCTCGACCGATCCGAGCGCCTCGACGGCGTTCAGGCTCTTGACCAGCACGTTCTTGCGCGCGAGCCGGAGGCCGCCCATCGCGAGCGCGAGCGTCAGCGTGGGCAGGAGACCCTCGGGCACGTTGGCGACGATGATCCCGAGCATGAAGACGACGTTGACCCAGAGCGGGCGCCCGACGGCGAGGCCGTAGGCGAAGAAGGCGACGCCCATCACGAGCGCCACGGCCGTGAGCACGCGGACCGTGCGCGTCACCTCGCGCTCGAGCGGCGTGGGCGGCCGGCGGACGTTGACGCTCAGCGACGCGATCTTGCCGAGCTCGGTGCGGCGACCCGTCGCGTACACGACGGCCGCGCCGGAGCCGCGCAGCAGCGAGCACCCCGCGAACACGAGGTTCGGGCTGTCGGTCAGGGCGCCGGCGACGACCCGGTCGGCGGTGAGGCTCACGTTGCGCGACTCGCCCGTGAGCGGCGCGTTGTTCGCGAGCAGATCGTGGCTCTCCACGAGGCGGGCGTCGGCCGGGATCCGGTCGCCCTCGGACAGCACGAGCACGTCACCGGGAACGAGCTCCTCGGTCAGCACCTCGACCTCGAGCCCGGCGCGACGCGCGGTGATCCGCTGCGGCAGCATGCGGCGGAGGGCGTCCATGGCCCGCTCCGCGCGCATCTCCTGTGCGAACGTGAAGATCGCGTTGATCAGCGCCACGGACGCGAGCGCCCAGCCGAGCACGCCCATGCCCTCGCCGGGCGACATGCGATCCGCGACGAAGCAGAGCACCGCCGACACGTCGAGCAGCAGGCTGAACAGGTTGGCGAACTGCTTGCCGAGCAGGCGCAGCCACGAGAGGCGCGGCGGCCGCGTGAGCGTGTTCGGGCCGATCTCCACGAGGCGCGCGGCGGCCTCCTCGGGGTGGAGCCCTTCGGTGCGGCTGCGCAGCAGCGACAGGGTCTCGGCGACCTCGAGGTTGTGGATCTGGCGGTCCATCAGCGGGCGCCCCGGTACACGGCCACGTCGGCGGTCGTCTCGCGCAGCACGCGCTCGATCGGGCTGCCGCTCACGATGCGCTCGGGGAGCGTGCGCTCCGAGGCTCCGAGGCAGACGAGGCGGACGCGGTGTCGCGCCGCGCAGACGAGGATCTCGCCGACCACGTCCTTCGCGAGGACCACGCTCGCGTCGAGGGCGAAGCCATGCGGGGCCAGCGCCGCGCGCGCCTCGTCCTCGACGCGCGCCACGTACGCGCGCCCCTCCGCGAGCAGACGCTCGAGCGCGACGTGGCCGGGGTCGTGCAGACGGAGCCGCGAGGCCTCGCGCACGAAGAGCACGTGGAGGTGGCGAAGGTCGGCGCCGATCAAGCGCAGGAGCGGGATCGCGTCGGCCGCGCCGCGCGGGTGGCCCGCCACCGGCAAGAGCACGCGCCCGGGCTGGCCGAGCACGCCGGGGTGGACGACGCGCAGGGCGACGACGCCGAACCGCGCCGAAGCGAGCAGGCGGGCCGAGACGGTGCCCGCAAGGAACGCGAGGCCCCGCGCCCGCGCCCGCGCGCCGCAGACGAGGGTCGTGCCCGGGCCGGGCGGACAGAGCGCGATCAGCCGCTCCGCGACGCCCGCGGACGCCCCCGGGTGCAGCTCCGCCGAGAAGCCAACGCCGAGCAGCCGGCACTCGTCCGCGATCCGAGCGACGCGCTCCGCGAGGTGGTTCGCGGGCGCGGCGTCGTGGACATGCAGCATCCGGAGGCAGCGATCGGGCGTGCTCGCCGCGAAGCGGACGGCGTAGTGCGCGACCCAGTCCCCGTTGAGTGAGCCGTCGTACGCGAAGACGAGCACGGGCCACCTCCGCGAATACGGTAAGTCGAACGGGCACCGGCGCACGCGCGTGGGCGCTCCGTGGGGTCGTTCGCGTCGGCGCCGGCACGCGCGAACCACGCGCCTCCGCGCCCCGAAGGCCTCCACGCGGCGGAGCTTCCCCGGCGGGGTCGTCGCCGGCCGCAGCCAGCGGACCGGTGAGCCCACCGCCCATTGCGCGGGCCGGGCGGCGGACGTCCCGGATCACCTTCCGGGCCGGCGAGGACGGCTCGAGCGAACGGTGACGAGCCGTGTAATATGCGTGTCCGTGCGCTGCATTACGGCAATGGGTCGCGCCGAGCGATCAATCGGCGTCGCCGGTGGGCCCGCCGAGCCGTGGCGCCTTGCTCGAGGGGCAAGGCGCGGCAAGCTTGAGCATCGCCCGGAGCCGCCTGGCGCCGAGACCAACCAACCGACCGTGGCCGATCAGCGCGCCGGAGCGACCTTGCGGAGACGACTCGTGCACGAGGAGGGACTCGAACCCTCAAGCCTTGCGGCGCCGGAACCTAAACCCGGTGCGTATGCCAATTCCGCCACTCGTGCGACCGCGCCGAGCGGCGTGCCGCCCGTCGACGCGGGCAGCATAGCGGGCGCGCTCGCGGCGGTCACCCGAGGCGGCAGCGCGATCGGCGCGTGGCAGCACGCCGCTCCCGGACGTCGACCCGTCGCCTCGCACGCGACGCCGCGTACGTCGCGCCCGAGGCCGCTCGGCTCGGCGCGAGGCGCGCGCGACCACGACCGCGAGCCTCGCGCGCAGCTCCTGCGCCCGGGCGGAGGCACGGAGGTGGGCCGAGCCACGCCGGCGCCGGCGGGACGTGCGGTCGCAGCACGGCATGGGCAACCGCCGACCGAGCCCGCGGCGTCGCACGAAGGGGCCCCCCGCTGATGGCCTCGACGAACATCCTGCTGCTCGACTCGGAGCCGCTGCTGCGCGAGGCCACGGCGATCCTGCTGCGACGCAGCGGTGGGCGGGTCCGGGTCGCGAGCAGCGCGGCCGAGGCCGTCGCCGAAGCGCGGGAGCGCGCGTTCGACGTCGCGGTCATCGACGTGTCGGGCAGCGGCACGGCGGGCGCGGAGGTCATCCTCGCGGCCTTGCGCGCGGCCGGCTGCGGGCCCTCGCGGGTCGTCGTGTGCACCGAGGAGGACCCGCCGACCAACGGCGCGCGCGACGGCGCCGAGATTCTTCGGAAGCCCTACGCCTTCGCGCGCCTGCTGCGGGCGGTCTTCGGGCCGCGCGCTGGCGGGCGGGTCTCGCCGAGCGTGCCGCCCCGCCGGGTGCCTACCCCAAGGCGACGCGCCTCTCGAGCGCCGCCCGATCTCGCACCGCAATCCGGCGACGGTCGATCGAGATGAAGCCTGCGCGGGGCGCGCCGACAGCACGAGCGTCGTGGTCTCGCGCGTCGATCCCACCCCTCGCGCGAGGCCCAGGCGGGGGCGCCGCGAGATATTTTCCAGAGGGGTCCAGGCAAGACTCGGGCCGCTCCTCGGATGGTGCTAAGGTGTCCGCGAAGAAGTCATGAGTCCGATGGCACGAACCTCGCGTATCCCCGACCGCACCACAGATGCGGGGGCCGAACGCGGGCGCGAGCGACGGTCCTCCCGGCATGGGTTGGGCGTCCTCGGCGCGCCCCTTCACCTCAACCTGGTCCCGCGCCGCGGGCCCCGACCGAACTAGGGAGCTCTCGATGGGTATGGAGATGAAGCTCCAGTTCAAGCTGTCGCAGCAGCTCGTGATGACGCCGCAGCTCGTGCAGGCGATCCGACTGCTGCAACTATCCCGGCTCGAGCTGGTCGACGAGGTGCGGAAGGAGCTCGACGGCAACCCGGTCCTCGCCGACGACGCGACCGACTCGAAGCCCCGCGGCAACGGGCCGAGCGACGGGAGCGACAACGCCGAGGGGTCGGTCGAGCGCAACGGCATGACCGAGCGGGTCGAGGCGAACACCGATCTGGCCGGCCGGCAGGAAGAGAAGAAGGTCAAGGAGGTCGACTGGGAGCAGTTCCTCGAGAACCGGCAGATGCAGCAGGCGATGCCGTCGTCGCGCGGCGGGTTCGAGGAGCTGCCGCCGATCGAGCAGAACCTCACCAAGCCCGCGAACCTGCGCGACCACCTCGTCTTCCAGCTGCAGATGAGCGACTTCCGCGAGAACGAGCGGCATTTTGCCGAGCTCGTCATCGGCAACCTCGACGAGAAGGGCTATCTCGACCTGAAGGGGGGCGAGGGCCCCGACGGCGTGAAGATCGACGATCTCACGATCGAGGAGCTCGCGCGCAGGGCCGAGCTCGACGAGGACGAGGCCTCCGAGGTGCTCGCGCTCATCCAGCGCTTCGACCCCGTCGGCGTGGCGGCGCGCGGTCTCGCCGAGTGCCTCCGCGTGCAGGCCGAGGTCCTCGGCTTCGACCCCGTCGAGCTGAAGATCATCGACGAGCACCTGCACAACGTCGAGCGCAGGAACTTCACCGCGATCGCCAAGGCCCTCAAGATCCCGCTCGAAGAGGTCTACGACGCCGTCCAGGAGATCCAGAAGCTCGAGAGCATCCCGGCGCGCAACTTCGCCGAGATCGACGAGAAGACGATCGCGATCACCCCGGACGTGTACGTCCTGAAGGACGGCGACCAGTTCACCGTCAGCGACAACGACAAGGGCCTGCAGCGCCTCTACATCAACGAGCAGCTCGCCCAGCGGATGCTCAAGGACCCGAAGGCCAAGGAGTTCATCAGCGAGAAGCTCCGCAGCGCGCAGTGGCTCATCCGCGCGATCGAGCAGCGCCGGCGCACCATCATCAAGGTGACCGAGTGCATCGTCGAGAAGCAGCGCGAGTTCCTCGAGAAGGGCGTCGCCTACCTGAAGCCGATGATCCTGCGCGACGTCGCCGAGGCCGTGGGCATGCACGAGTCGACGATCTCGCGCGTCACGTCGAACAAGTACGTCCACACGCCGCAGGGCCTCTTCGAGCTGAAGTACTTCTTCAACTCGTCCATCCACCGCGTCGGGGGCGAGGAGGACATCGCCTCCGAGAGCGTCAAGCAGGCCATCAAGAAGATCATCGCGGCCGAGGACAAGTCGAACCCGTACAGCGACCAGGCCATCGTGACGATCCTCAAGGACAACGACGGCATCGACATCGCGCGCCGGACGGTCGCGAAATACCGCGAGATGCTCGGCATCCTGTCCTCGTCGAAGCGCAAGAAGATGTTCTGATCGTGGCGCCCCTCTCCGCCGAGCGGCTCTTCCAGGACTACTTCCTGCCGGGCTACCCGCCCGAGGCGCGCGCGGATCTCGCGAAGGCGCGCGCCACGGACGCGAACCCGGGGCACAACGCGAGCTACCTCGCGACCCTCGATCAGGCGGCCGACCTGTTCACGCGGCTCGCGCCCGCCGAGCTGGGCGATCCGGGGCTCGTGCTCGACAGGTCGGATGCGTCGGTGCATCGGCTCGCAACGCGGCTCACGCGCGAAAAGCGGGACGCGTGGCTCGGGCCCTCCAAGATGGGTCCGCCGATGATCCTGAACCTCGCGATCCACGGCGCGATCTACCTCGGCGCGTGCGTCGTGCGATCGCACGGCGGCGTCTGGCAGGCGCGAAATCCTCTATGGGAGTCGCTCGTGCGGCTCGAGTCCGCGGCCGGAGTCGCCGATCTGCCGGTGTTTCATTGGTGGCTCAAGGCGCTGTCGGACGACGAGATCGACAGCCCGCGCCTCGTGGATCGCTACCGCACCCACGTCGAGGTGCCGACCTTCGACGCCGAGACGCTCGCGCGAATCGCGCCCGGCGACCGCACGATCCCGCGCCTCGGCAGCGTGAGCTGGAAGGGCCTGCACCAGCACCTGCGCGCGCACGTGCCGGAGCTCCGCGAGGTCGGCAAGGACTTCCCCTCCCCCGAGCGCTTCGAGGAGCTCGCGTTCCGGTGGCTCGGCTTCGAGCTCCTGGGCGACGGGCGCATGCTGCTGGTGCACGGGCCGTCCAAGGCGGGGGTGCACCTCTTCTGGCTGGATCGCGGCGGGTTCGTGAAATCGGCGTTCTACCCCGCCGACAAGGTGCCCGAGCACAAGGTCGAGGTCGCGGGCGACCGGCTGCGCGTGATGGTCTCGATCGAGGGGCGCACGATGCTGCACGAGACGCTCTGGTGGGGCGCGTAGCTCGGCGACGCTCCACGCGCGGCAGGCCCCCGCGAGGCGTCGGCTGTCGCCACCACGGGACTCACGGCCGGTGTCCCACGGAGGCCGGCGCTCCGCCCTCGCCTTCGGCTGCCGACCCGCCGGAACGCGGGTACCGGGCGCAGGCTGCCTGAGCTACCCTCGCGACGTGCTCGCGCCGGACGTCCGATTCGAAGGCTTCACCGCGACGGACTGGACGCGCGTGCTGTCGCTCTTCCAGCCGCGACGCGCCTCGGGCGCCGAGCGTGACCCCGAGCGCCCGCGCGGGCTCGTCGTCGCGGTCCACTCGCGCGGCAAGCTCTGGAAGCTCGTCCACACGCAGGTCGGGCGCCTGCGGCTCGACGACGCGCAGCGCGACTGGCCGCTGTCGCCCGAGGATCTCGCCCGGAGGAACCACGCGAGCTGGGCTATCTCGATCGAAGCGGGCGCGCTCGAGTCGGTCGCGGAGCGCTTCGGCGCGCGCGCCCGCCGCGGCGACGATCTCGTCACGCACGTGGTGACGCTCGCCGAGCTGCTGCAGGGCGAGGTCCTCGCGGGCCGGCTCGACGTGTGGCCGAGCCGCCTCAGCGGCGTGCCGATCCCGGCGCCGAGCGTGGTGCGCGGCACGCTCGACTCCGTGTGTCCGGTCGGGCGGGCGATGGTCGTCGGCCTCTTCGATCGCGGCGAGCTCTGGACCAGCCTCGCGCTCCGGCGCGGGCGCGACGGCGTGAACCTCGTGCTCGGCCCCGAGGAGGTGCGGGCCGACATGGGCCTGCTCTCCGGCGACTGGCGGCGCGACTACCGCCACCTCGCCCACGCGATCGAGCACCGGCTCGGCCCGATCGCGTTCGGCTGCTACGCCGAGGTCGAGACGATCCGCAAGCTCGAGGTCGACGCGAGCCCGGGCGCGTGGGCGCGGGCGGCGGCGCTGCGCGACCTCATCCTGTCGCCGCTGCCGGCGCCGCTCGCGATCCCGCTCGGCGTCGACGCGACGATCTTCGCGTTCCACGCGCTGCGCGCGGTCGCCGAGCGCATCGATCCGCTCGGCATCGTGAGCCCGTCGGTCGACCTCCTGCGCGATCTCGCGCGCGACTACGCCGGCGTGAACGTCCTCGGCTTCCACCCGCTCGAGCTGCTGAGGAAGCTGCTCGAGCGCGAGCGGTGACGGCTCACAGGTAGATGTTCTCGGGCAGCCCGGCGGCGCTCCAGATCGCCGTGCCGGCCAGGTAGAGAGCGAGCTGCGCGGTGCCGAGGTGCGTGAGCACGACGCAGTCGCGCGAGGTGAGCCCGCGCCGCACGCGAGGCCGGTAGAACGCGAGCTGCGACGCCGGCGCGACCGCCATCAGCGCCTCGCGCACGCCGAGCCAGCCCGCGCCGACGCCGACGACGATCGACGCGGCGGCGAGGACGAGCAGGCCGTCGATGATCTGACGGGCGCGCGCGGGCCCATGCACGACGGGGTAGGTCGGGATGCCCTCGGCGCGATCGCCCTCGAGATCGCGCAGATCGTAGAGGATCTCGTAGGTGAGCTCGAACGGCACGAAGAAGACCACGAGGCACGCGATCGCCGCGAACGACAGGATCCGCGGCGCGCCGAGCATCAGCGGATAGACGAAGCACGTCAGCACGAACAGGACCGACGAGCCGAAGTTCTTCAGGAAGTAGATCTCCTTGAAGCGCGAGAGGCCGCGCGGCGTCGGGACGAGGTCGTAGTTGTAGCCGAGCCCGATCACGTGGACCGCGACGCGGTACGGCGTCAGCGCGGGCCACACGAGGTGCAGCGCGAGGAGCGATCCGACCATGATCGCGAACGAGGCCCAGGTGAGCGCGCGGCGGTGGCGCGCGACGACGCCGGTGCCCTGGATGCCGTTCTTCAGGTCCTCGTCGATGTCGGTGACGCGATTGACCAGGTTGATGAGAAACCAGTCGAGCCCGACGATCGGCGCGAGCCACCAGAAGCGCCGCCCGGTCAGGAGCCAGCCGAAGACCACCGAGGCGGTCATGGCGACGAGGACGATGTGGTAGCGCGCGATGGCGAGCGCGTCGCCGATCGGGGACGCGCTCGCGGCCGGCGCCGCGTGGGACGGATCGCTCACGCGGGCAGCCATAGCAAAGCCGGCTGCGCGCGGCGAACCTGCCCGGGCCCGTGCGGCGGATCCGACGACCGCGGCGACCGCGCCAACCGGCAGGAGGACGCCGCGTGGGACGCGTGCCGATCGGACGGCTGGGACGAGCTGACGGTCGAACCCGCTCGGCGCCGAAGGCCCCGCAGCCTCGCGCCGGCGCAGGTTCGAATGCCTTCGGTGAGAGCACGCTGGAACCGCGACCGCGCGGGGCCTACGTTGAGGACATGCGCAAGCGCCCCGCGAAAAGACAGGTGATCACGCTCACCTGCGCAGTCGTCTCCCTCCTCGGCAGCGCGTGCGGCGCGGAGTTCGCGAGCGGCGCGGCCGGCAGCGGCGGCGCGAGCTCGACGACGACCGGTCACGGCGGCGGCGGCGTCACCAGCACGTCCGGCGGGACGGGCGGCGCCGGCGGAGATAGGACCACCATCACGAGCGCGGGCGGCGCGGGAACCAGCTCGACCGGCACAGGCGGCGCGGGAACCAGCTCGACCGGCACAGGCGGCGCGGGCGGCGGCTCCGTGACCGCGACAGGTGCAGGCGGCGGACCGCACGCAGGGGGAGCGCCGCCGGACGCCGGGCCTCCTTCCCCGCCGTGCTCCGGCACCGCGTTCACGATCGACTCGGGAAAGCCCCAGAGCGGCCAGCCCATAGCGATCACGCTCGACTACAAGAACGGAGCGCCGGAGTGGGCGTGCATCGCCTTCGTCGTCACGTGCAATGGTGCGCCGACGAAGTCGGAGGACGCAAACAACAAGTTCACCTGCGCGAACCAGAAGGGCTGCACGGGCTCGTGGACGGTGAGCGGGTGTGACGTCGGGCAGGTGGAGGTCCGGCTCGCGAACCACAAGAAGGAGGCCGGCAACTGCCCCTGCAATGGCAACATTGACAACGAATGCCAGCACGACATGGTGAGCGCCGCCGGCACCACGATGGCGAGCTGCAAGTTCGCGGTCGCGCCGCCGTGACGCGGGGTCCGGCCGGCGCGCGCCGCCGGACCCCGTGATTGGCAATCAGCCCTTGCCGTGGAACGTCTTGCCCGCCCGCGCTAGCTCGACGAGCGCCGGCGCCGGCGCCCAGCGCTTGCCGATGCGCTCGTGGTACCCCTCGATGCGGCGCAGGATCTCGGCCGGACCGACGGTGTCCACGTAGCGGAACGGCCCGCCGCGGAACGGCGGGAAGCCGAGGCCGAAGATCGCCCCGATGTCGCCGTCGCGCGCGCTCCGCAGGATGCCCTCCCCGTAGCAGTGAATCGCCTCGTTCACGAAGGCGAGCGAGCAGCGCATCTGGATCTCCTCGCTCGAGACTCGCCCGCTCGCCTTCGGATCGGGCGCCGGCAGGCCGAGCACGCCGTAGATCGACGGGTCGACGTGCTTGCCCCGGCCGAGCTTCTTCGCTGCGTCGCCGTAGAGGTAGAAGCCCCGCTCGTTCTTGCGCCCCTTGCGCTGGTCCTGAGTGAGCTTCACCATCGTCGGCGGCGGCACGAAGCGCTCGCCGAGCGCCTCGACCATGATCGGGCCGACGTGCGCGGCGACGTCGATGCCGACCTCGTCGAGCAGCGTGAACGGCCCCACGGGCCAGCCCCAGGCCTGCATGGCCTTGTCGATCGTCTCGACCGCGAGGCCCTCGAGCAGCAGGTAACTGGCCTCGTTCATCAGCGGCCCGAGGACGCGGCTCGTGTAGAAGCCGTACCCGTCATTGACCACGATGACCGTCTTGCCCTGCTTCTTGCCGACCGCGACCGCCGTCGCGACGACCTCGGGCGAGGTGTCCTTGGTGCGGATGACCTCGAGGAGAGGCATCTTGTGCACCGGGCTGAAGTAGTGCATCCCGACCACGTTCTCGGGGTGCTTCGCGGGCGCCGCGATCTTGCCGATCGGGATCGACGAGGTGTTCGACGCGAAGATGGCCCCCGGGCGAGCGCTCGCCTCGACCTCGGCGAGCACCTTGTGCTTGAGCGCGAGGTCCTCGAACACGGCCTCGATCACGAGATCGGCGGCCTTCATGCCCGAGGTGTCGGTCGTGGTCGTTAGGCCGGAGAGCAGCTTGTCGCGCTCGAGGCGCGTCATCTGCTTCTTTTTCACGCGGCCGTCGACGATGTCCGCCACGTACTTCACGCCGCGCCCGAGCGCCTCGTCGTCTCGGTCCTTGAGGCGCACCGAGTAGCCGCCGCTGAGCGACACGTAGGTGATGCCCGCGCCCATCAGGCCCGCGCCGAGCAGCTCGATCGCCTCGACCTTGCGCGCCTTCACGCTCGCATCGTCCGTGCCCGTGTCCTTCTTGAGCGCCGTCGTGGCGAAGAAGATCTCCACCAGCCGACGCGAGACGCTCGACATGAGCAGCTCGCCGAACGCCTGCGCCTCGACGTCGCGCGACGCCTGCAAGCCGCCGTCGGCGAACGCCGCGAGCACGTCGAGGATGCGGTACGGCGCCGGATAGTGGCCGCCGCTCTTCTTCGTGACCTCCTCGCGCGCCTTCTTGAAGAGCAGCTTCCGGCCGATCGGGTTCGCCTCGAGCGCGAGCCGGGTGAGCTCCGCGGCCGAGAACGCCGACTTCTTCTTCGCCTTCACGCCGAAGGGCCTTCCCTGCGCGGCGAGCTTCAGCGCGAGCTCGGCCGCGACCTCGACGAGGATCGGCTGCGGCACGACGTCGTCGGCGACGCCGAGCGACTTCGCCTTCGCCGCGCGCATGTTCTTGCCGGACAGGCCGTAGTCCATCGCGACCTGCAGGCCGACCTTCTCGGCGAGGCGCTGCAGGCCGTTCATGCCCGGGAGCAGGCCGAGCTGCACCTCGGGGAGGGCCAGCACGGTCTTCTTGTCGTCCGACAGCACGCGCGCGTGGCACGCGAGCGCGACCTCGAGCCCGCCGCCGAGGCACGCGCCGTGGATGGCGGCGACGACCGGCTTCGGCGAGTCGACGAGGCGCAGGATGGCGCGGTGGCCCGTGCGGCAGAGCTCGGTGCCCTGCGACGCGGTCGTCACGGTCTTGAGCATCTCGAGGTCGGCGCCCGCGATGAACGTGTCGGGCTTGCCCGAGACGAGCACGGCCGCCTTGATCAACGGGTCCGACAGCGCCTCTCCGAATACACGCTCGAACTCCTCGGCGAAGCTCGCGTTGAGCGTGTTCACCGGCTCGCCGGGGAGGTCGTACGTGACGATCGCGACGCCGTCGGGCCGGACGTCGATGGTCAGGATGCGCGCGGGCTTCGCCGATCCGTTCGTCGTGGTGGTGGTGTTCACGGGGCCTCCAGGACCACGGCGGCGCCGAGGCCGCCGGCCGCGCAGACGGTGAGGAGCGCGTGCTGCTTGCCGCGCCGCTTGAGCTCGTTCAGCGCCGAGAGGACCATGCGCCCGCCGGTCGCGGCGAACGGGTGGCCGATGGCGATCGATCCGCCGTTGACGTTGAGCTTGGCCGGGTCGATCTCGCCGACCGCCTCGCTCCTGCCGAGGCGCTCCTCGGCGAACTTCTTCGAGCCGAGCGCCTGCAGGTTCGACGCGACCTGCGCGGCGAAGGCCTCGTGCATGTCGACGAGGTCCATGTCCTTCAGGGTGAGCCCCGCGCGATCGAGCGCCTTCGGCGCCGCGAACACGGGCCCCATGAGGAGCTGCCAGCCCGGGTCGACGGCCGCGTAGGCCCACGACTTCACGAACCCGAGCGGAGCGAGCCCGAGGGCGTTGGCCTTCGACTCGCGCATGACGAGCAGCGCGCTCGCGCCGTCGGTGAGCGGCGACGAGTTGCCGGCCGTGACGGTGCCGTGCTTGCGATCGAAGACCGGCGAGAGCTTGGCGTAGCCCTCGAGGCTCGAGTCGTCGCGCACGAGGTTGTCCCTGGCTACCGGCGCGTCGTACGGCGGCGGCAGGACGTGCATGACCTCGGCCGCGTACGTGCCATTCGACCAGGCGCGCGACGCGTTGACGTGGCTGTTGTGCGCGATCTGATCCTGCCACTGTCGCGAGATGCCGTTCATCTTGGCCATCTTCTCGCAGGCGTCGCCCATCGCCTCACCCGTCGTAGGCTCCTTCGAGAAGCCGGGCACCGGGGGCACGAGGTCCTTCGCCGAGAGCCTGCCGAAGGGCCGGAGCTTCGCGCCGAGGCTCTTGCCCTTCTGCGCCTCCATCAGCGCGTCACGGAGCTTGGCCGTCACGCCGAGCGGCACGTCGCTCATGCTGTCGGCGCCTCCGGCGATGCCGACGTCGTGCTGACCGGCGAGGATGCTCTCGGCCACGTTGGTCATCGCCTGGATCGACGTCGCGCACGCGCGCGACACGGCGTACGCCTCGATGCTGCGGGGCAGGCCGGCGCGGAGCACGACCTCGCGCGCGATGTTGAGCCAGTCGAGCGTCGGCACGACCTGGCCGTAGACGCAGAGGGTGATCTCCTTCTGCGGGATCTCCGTGCGCTGCACGAGCTCCTTCACCACGGCGGTGGCGAGGTCGACCGTGCGCATCTTGCGAAGCGCCGTGCCGGCCTTGGTGAAGGGCGTACGCAGCCCAGCGACGACCGCGATGCGGTCGTGACCATTCTTCCCGTTCGCTGCTCCCATGGATTCTCCGGCCGGGGCGCGCGAGGAGCGCGCGTTCAGAGGCAGCGCGCCGGCGCGGGGTCCGCGGATGGGCCGACGCGCCCGAGGGATCTCTTTAGGAAGGCTAACGCGGCGTGTCAATGCAGGGCGATCGGGCAGGGGCGCGCCCCCTCGCATGGACTAAGGTGCGGGCGTGCCCGGCTTTGCAGGCGACGCGATGGCCATCGGGTGCGCGCTCGCGTGGGCGGCCGCCGTGATGCTGTTCCGCCGCGCGGGCGAGGTGCCGGCGATCGCGCTCAACCTCTTCAAGAACGCGGTCGCCACGACGCTCCTGATCGTCACGATGCTGGCGGCCGGGATCCCCTTCGACGCGGCGCGGTCGCCGGCGCACTGGGCCCTGCTCATCGGCAGCGGCATCCTCGGCCTCGCGCTCGCGGACACGCTGTTCCTCGCGGGGCTGCGCCGCATCGACGCGTCGGTCGCCGCCGTCGCCGACTGCGCGTACTCGCCCACGGTGGTCGCGCTCTCGGCCGCGTTCCTCGGCGAGCACGTGGGCGGCGGGCTGATCGCCGGCGGGCTGCTGGTCGTCGTCGGGCTCGCAGTCGTGTCCGTGCGCGCGGGCAGCGCGAAGCGCGCGGTCGACGGCCGCGGCGTGGCCCTCGCGCTCGCGGGCGTGGTCACGACCGCGATCGGCGTGGTGCTGGCCAAGCCGGCGCTCGGGCGCAGCGACCTCCTCGAGGCGACGACGGTGCGGCTCTGCGCGGGCACGGCCGCGCTCTACCTCTCGCAGCTCGTCGTCGGCCGCGGCCGCGAGGCGCTCGCGCTGTTCAAGCCACAGCCGATCTGGAAGGCCGCAGTGCCCGCCGCGGTGCTCGGCACCTACGTCGCCATGATCCTGTGGCTCGGGGGCATGAAATACGGGACGGCCTCGCGCGCGGCGCTGCTCAACCAGTCGGGGGCCATCTTCGTGCTGGTGCTGTCGCGCCTCGCGGGCGAGGCCGTGCCGCTGCGGCGCTGGGTGGGCGCCGGGATCGCGGTCGCGGGGGTCGGCGTGATCCTGGCGCGGTGACTGCGGTCACTTGCAGCAGCAATAGGCGTTGTACGCCTTGCTGCAATAGGGAGGCTTCGCGGAGCAGTCGCCGGTCGCCTCGCACACCGGCCCCTGCCCCCAGCTCTCGTTTTCGAACATGCCGAGCTTCGACCCTTTGCACGCGCCGTCGACGTCGCACTCCACGGCGCAGCTCCGCCCGATGGCCTTGCACAGGGCCGCGCAGTCGGGCTGGCCGTCCAGGCAGTGGCTCCAGACGGGCGCCCCCGGCCGGCACGCGCACGCAGGGTCGAGCACGAGGCTCTGCCAGTCGGCGGTCAGCCCGCCGTCACAGGCGAACGTGGCGTTGTCGGCGCGCTCCCCGCACGAGCGGCAGGTCGACGGCGCGACCGCGCCGGTGTGCAAATCGCAATTGCCATTGATTGCCGCGCCGGAGATGGTCAATTGCTCGCACGTCGCCTGGTCCGATCCGTCCCGACACATCACGGTGCGAGGCCCGTCCACCGTGTCGAACGCATAGACGGTGAGCGTGGCCCCGGACGGCGGGGCGCCGCCGGCGGGGTAGTGGTACCTCAGGTCCGGCGCCGCGAGCACCAGGGGATTCGCGGCGCTGGGCAGGCGGTCTGCGGACAGGTTCTGATATCCGGGCTGCTGCTGCGGTCCGGCCCCGATCGCGAGGAGCCCGCCGCTCTGGATCCGGATCGGCGACGTGCTCACCGTCGTCGACGAGAAGTCGAGCGGCGCCCACTCGGCCGTCTTCATGGCGTCGACATAGCGGGCGCGCACGGGCCCGGAGTTCGCGGGCCCCTCGTCCTGGAAGATGGCCCGCTGGTCCCCGAGATCGGCCAGCGTGTAGAACCGCCCCGCCTCGAGGGCGACGACCGCGGGGCCCGGCAATCCCGGCTTCTTCGCGGGGCAGGACGCTCCGGCGAGGAGCCACAGGGAAAGGTTGCCCGGCGGCAAGACGAAGTACTTGGTCGCTTCGAGGCCTTTCAGCGGCGCCGAATGCCACGCGACCGCCCCCATGGGCGAGTACGCGCAGGCGACGCCGCTCGCCGCGGTGACCACGCGCAGAAAGCCCGCCGCGACGCACTTCCCGGCGGCGGGATCGCACGCCTCACCGGGGACGCACGGGCCGCACGGGGGCCCGGCGTCGATCGGCCC
>CAIVJW010000254.1 GCA_903906315.1 uncultured delta proteobacterium
GCCGCGCTGGCTGCCGGCGCCGCGGGGGCCGGCGCGGCGGAGGCCGAGGTCGGCGGCGCGGCGGACGCCGACCGGGCCATCGCGGGCGGCGCCTCGCGTGCGGCCGGCGTCGTCTCCACCGTGGGAGCGGGGCCCGGCGCGGTCGACGGCGCCCCCGTGCACCCCGCGCACCCGGCCGCCGCGAGCAGCGCGGCCGCAGCGAGGACGGGCTTCCGGTGCCCGCGCCGGCGGGCGATGCTGGTTTGACGGCTCAAGAGTCGGTCCCCTATCCTGACGCTTCCTTGGCCCGTCACCGGGCCGCGGGCCGCTCTCTAGCACGCCCGCCCCGATCGTTGCTCACCCCGAGGGCCGACCGCATGAATGCCGCTTCCCGAGGCCTCTGGCGTGTGATCGCCGCCTCGATCGCCCTCGGGCCCGGCTTCGTCGCGTGCGCGTCCGGGTCCGCGGTCGAGGACCCGCCCGGCGGCGGCGGCGTGGGCGGCTACGGCGGCGTCGGGGGCCACGGCGGCGCGGCCGCGGGCGGCGCCGGGCAGGGCGGCGGCACCGGGATCACGCCGGGGCAGATCGGCGGCCCGTGCAAGGAGACCGCGGACTGCGCGGGCGGCAGCTGCACCCAGATCGGCGCCATCAAGGTCTGCACGCAGCCGTGCCCGCCCGCGTGCCCCGAGGGCACGTACTGCGGGCTCGTCGAGGGCGACCCGCTCTGCGTGCCCGACCTCGGGCAGCAGTGCGACGCGTGCAACGGCGTCGTCGACTGCAAGTCCGGGTCGGATCAGTGCCTGACGGCCCCGCCCGGCGACAAGTTCTGCGCGCGCGACTGCACGACGATGGACGACTGCCCCGCGGGCTTCACGTGCGTCGACGGGAGCCAGTACGGGCCCGGCGCGGGCGTCGGCGGCGGGGGCGGCAGCGCGGGCGGCGCCGGGCAAGGCGGCGCGGCGCACCCCTCGGGCCAGCCGTGGAAGTTCTGCGTGCCGGAGGGCGGCGCGTCGTGCGGGTGCGGCCCGGACCGCGACCAGGTCGAGCACGCTTGCAAGGTCGATTCGCCGGCCGGATCGTGCACCGGCACGCAGGCGTGCGACGGCGCGACGAGCCAGTGGTCGGCGTGCAGCGCGCCCGCGCCGCAGCCCGAGACCTGCAACGGCAAGGACGACGACTGCAACGGCGCGATCGACGACGGCGACCCGAACGTGATGTGCGGCGGCGGATCGCCCCCGCCGAACACGACGGGCTGGGGCTGCGCGGCGGGCGTGTGCGGGGCGGGGGGCTGCAAGCCGGGCTTCTCCAACTACCCGGCCGCCGACCCGAAGGACGGCTGCGTCTGCCAGATGGAGCTCGGCGAGCCGAACGACGACTGCTCGAAGGCGTATGCGGTCGGCAAGGTGAGCGACAAGGCCGGCAGCACGCTGACGATCAACGGCACGCTGTCGTCGGACGTCGACGTCGACGTGTGGGCGTTCGACAGCAAGGACAACGACGAGGGGTCGACCAACTCCTACCACCTCGCCATCGCCTTCTCGCTGCCCGCGCCGAACGACGAGTTCGTCTTCGACGTGATCCGCGGCGACACGTGCGAGGACGCGCCCGCGGGCCCGGCCGTGAGCCTCAGCTCGTACACGTGGTGCGTGGACGGCAGCGACGGCCAGCAAGGCGAGAAGGCGTGCGGCCCGACGGCCGCCGTCCACTGCGCCGACCACTCGTCGAAGTACTTCGTCCGCGTGCACCGCAAGGCCGGCGCCAAGGGCACCTGCGCGGTGTACCAGCTGAAGGTGACCGGCGCGGGCGGCGCCGCGTGCGACTTCACGAAGAGTTGCCCCCCGAAGTAGGACGCCCCATGCACATCGAGCCGACCGAGACGCAGGCCCTCGTGGCCAAGACGGCCCGCGATTACGCGGAGCGCACCCTCAAGCCGCTCGCGGCGACGCTCGACCGCGAGGAGCGCTTCCCGCTCGCGCAGCTGAGGGAGCTGGCCGACCTCGGCATGATGGGCGTGAACGTGCCCGCGGAGCTCGGCGGCGCCGAGGCGGGGGCGGTCGCCTACTCGCTGGCGATGACCGAGATCGCGCGCGGCTGCGCGTCGACGGCCGTGACGATGGCGGTGACCAACATGGTCGCCGAGGTGATCACGCGCTTCGGCACCGAGGCGCAGCGCGAGCGGCACGTGCCCAAGATCACCTCGGGCGACTACGTGGCGGGCGCGTTCGCCCTGAGCGAGCCCGAGGCGGGCAGCGACCCGGGGTCGATGCGCACGACGGCGGAGAAGGTCCCCGGCGGCTACGTGCTGCGCGGGCAGAAGCAGTGGATCACGAGCGGCGCGCACGCGGGCGTCGTCGTCGTGTGGGCGCGGACGGGCGGCCCCGGGACGAAGGGGCTGTCGGCGTTCCTCGTCGAGGGCGGCACGCCGGGGATGAAGGCGGGCAAGCACGAGGACAAGCTCGGCCTGCGCGCGTCGAACACGGTCCCGATCACGTTCGACGACTGCGCGGTGACCGAGGACGCGCTCCTCGGCGGCGAGGGCGGCGGCTTCAAGATCGCGATGATGGCGCTCGACGGCGGGCGCATCGGGATCGCCTCGCAGGCGCTCGGCATCGCGACGGCGGCGCTCGACGAGGCCGCCGACTACGCGCGCAACCGCAAGCAGTTCGGCAAGCCCATCGGGGATTTTCAGGGCGTGAAGTGGCCGCTGGCCGACTCGCGGACCGAGCTCGACGCCGCTCGCCTGCTCGCGCTGCGCGCGGCGTGGCTGAAGCAGGAGGGCAGGCCCTTCAGCCGCGAGGCGGCGATGGCGAAGCTCTTCTCGAGCGAGGCGGCGAACCGGATCGTGAGCCGCTGCCTGCAGATCCACGGCGGCTACGGCTACGTGCGCGACTTCGCGATCGAGCGGCACTACCGCGACGTGCGCGTGACGACGATCTACGAGGGCACGAGCGAGATCCAGCGCACGGTCATCGCGCGCGCCGAGCTGCGCGGCTAGGCGCCGGGCGCTACAGCCGCGTGACGACCGCGACGAGGATCGCGACGAGGGCCGCGACCAGGATCCCGTAGAGGAAGACCCGCCCGATCAAGCCGAGCAGCAGCCGCCTGAGCCGCTGCCACAGCACCTGTCGGACGACCTTCCACAGCAGCGCGAGGACCTCGCGGATGATCTTGGCCACGGGCTGAGCGTAGCGCGCGCGGGCGCTCGCGGCTCGTTCGGAGCGAGCGCGCGTCAGTCCGCGTCGATCGTGACCTTCGCCGGGTAGCTGCCGGGCGAGGGGAGCGTGAGGGCCCGGAGCTTGTCGACCACGCACGCCGCGGCGTTGCCGCCCTTCTCGTCGGCGCTCGCGACCCCGACGGCGAGGGGCCTGCCGTCCGTGTCGACGTAGATCGTGGCGCGCAGCGCGCCGGCGCCCTTCGCGCGGCAACCCGCGATGGCGCCCTTCGCGGCGCGGAGCTTCGGGCCCAGGCTCGCCGGGCTCCACTCGACGGGCGGGCGCTCGTCGCCGGTCGGCGGGAAGTCGATCGTCGTCTCGGCGAGGCCCTCGCGGCCGCCCTCGGGGCGCGGGAACGCGGCGGCCTTCGCTGCGGCGATCATGCACTCCTCGGTCGCGCGATCCCCGAGGCTCGACTCCTTCAGGTACGCGACGCGCGCGCGCCCCGCCTCGTCGATGCGCAGCGCGAACCGGACCTGGCCCGAGAGGTAGGGCAGCTTGTCGAGCCCCTTCATGAAGCAGGCCAGCATGGCCGGCCCGGCGCGCTCGAAGGCCTTGCGGACCTTCCCCTCGTCGAGCGCGCCGATCTCGGCGTCGACGGCGAGGCGGGGGCCCGAGGCGCGAGGGGCCGCGTGGGCGGGCTCGGGCGCGGGCGCGGCCGGCGGAGGCGCGCCGCC